>DASUTR010000699.1:0-4213 GCA_036374535.1 Polyangiaceae bacterium | reverse complement strand
TGCAACGAGGAGAGCGGCCTGTGCGAGCTCGGCGAATGCCTCCCCGGCTGTGAGTTCGGAACGCACTGCGTTCGCGATGTCCTCGGCGAGTACCGCTGCAAGAGCGACCTCGACAACCGCGCCGTCCAAAGCTCGCTGCGGCCGGCTCCCGCACTCGACGCCGGACTCGCGAGCGATGCCGGCTCCGCGCGCGACGCTGCCGCTCCGAACGACGCCACCGTGCTCGACGCCGAAGCGGCGAGCTCACTCCTCGAACAGCGATAAAGCTATCGTGCCGGCGAGAATCGAAGCGTAGACGAGCGCCGCGAGCACGAGCAGCGGGTCGCGCTTTTTTCCCTCGCGAAAGAGCGGGTGCCACCACGCCACGAGAAGGCCGATGGGCGTCGCGAGCATGAACAGGATGCCGAGACAGCCGAGACTGATTCCGCGTTCGCGGCGCAAGGTGCGGCGATTGTTAGCACCGGGCGCCGCTCAATGCTCGCGCCGCTTCCTGCGCTTGGACTTCGCGACGGGCGTGCTGACGGTCGGAGCGAAGGCGAGCGGGGAAGCGCTGCGCGGCGGGACGGACTTCGGAACGAGCCACGGGGCGAGCGCGTCGGCCATCGCGCCGGCGCTCTGAAATCGGGCGTTCACGTCGCGCGCCATGGCCCGCTCGACCACGGCCACGAGCGCGGGAGCGAGCGCGGGACAGCGTCCGGACAGTGGAACGGGCGCGGCCTGTTGAACGGCGAAGAGGAGCGCGTTGTAGTTTTCGCCGACATAGGGCGGCCGCCCGCACAATGCCTCGTACATGAGGCAACCGACGGCGTAGAGATCGCTACGAGGGTCGGCTTCCGCTCCGCGCGCTTGCTCGGGAGACATGTAGGCCGGAGTTCCCATCACGGTGCCGGTTTGGGTCAGCTTCGCGTCGAGTCCCGCGCCGACCATTTTGGCGATTCCGAAGTCGAGCAGCTTCACGATGTCCGCCATGCCCGACATCGCCGTCAGAAAGACGTTGTCGGGCTTCAAATCGCGATGCACGACGTGCGCCTGGTGCGCCGCCGAAAGCGCGGCGAGCACCTGAGCCCCCACGAACGCCGCACGCTCCGCCGAAAAGGCACCCTCGCTCGCGAGCACGACGCCGAGAGGGGCACCGTGCAGCCGCTCCATCACGAGGAATGGCGGCTCGCCGGGTAGCGCCTGGAAATCGAGCACGCGCACGATGTTCGGGTGATCGATCGCCGCGACGGCCTCGGCTTCGCGCCGAAAGCGCGTGAAGAGATCGTCGCGCCCCCGGCCGAGCGACAGCATGACCTTGATGGCGACCTTCATGTGCCCGAGGTCCTCGCGTTCGGCCTCGTAGACCGCGCCCATGCCGCCGGTGCCGATCAGCGCTCCGACGCGGTACCTTCCGCCGAGCAGCGCGCCCGTGTAACTCTCGGCGGGAACGAGGGTCGTCGCTCCCTGACGCCGGGCTCCCGAGCGAGCCTCGAGGGCTTCCTTGGCGCGAAGACGCGAGCGACGAAGCCCGATCGCCTTCGTCACGCTCGCCTCGAGTCCGCTGAGCGGAACCGGCTTCGCGAGGTACTCGAAGGCTCCGAACTTCACCGCCTTCATCGCCGTCTCGAGATCGGGATCCCCAGACATGAGCAACACCGGTAAGTCCGCGTCGTGATCGCGAATGTGAGTCAGGAGCTCGACGCCGTCCATATCGGGCATGCGCACGTCGCTCACGACGACGTCGAAGTCTCCCTCCGGGACGAGCGTCATGGCCTCGGCGCCGTTCGCCACCTCCACGACCACGAAGCCCGAGCGGCTCAAGGCTCGCACGAAAACACGGCGCAGCGACGGGTTGTCGTCGACCAGAAGGACGCGACCCGCCGCCGTTCCGGCACGTGCCTGCTCGGGAGACCCCATGCGAACGCTTCATCGTGCCCCGCACGAGGGACTTCGTCCAAGAGTCGCCGCCACCTTTTGTCGGCGCATGTATGACCGGCTCGCGGCCGACGCCGCAAATGGCCCCGGTCTCGAAGCGAGACGGGGGATCGCCCCCCGGGACGTCGTCGCCGAGGCGGGCGACACCGCGTGAGGTCGGCGATGTCGCCCCCCGCGCGGCTCGCTTAGCGGTGCGCGCGCGAATGATTGGCGCCGCGCGACGCGGCCTTCTTCTTACCCTTCGAGGATGACCCGCGGTCCGGGCTCGGCTTGAGCGCGCCCGCGAGGACCTGCTTCAGGTTCTTGTGCAGCGGCGCGCGGAAGTCCTCTTCGCGCGCTTCCTCGAACGACTCCTCCATCTTCGTTCCGAGCGCTTCGAGACGCTCGGCGTCGAGCTCCTTCTTCACCTTCGGGAAGAACTCGTCCTCCTCTTCCTCGATGTGGTGCTCGAGCGCTTCGCGGAGAACCGTCCACTTGAATTTGAAGTCCTTCTTGCCTCGAGCCTGGTCTGCTTCGTACAGCATGAACTCGATGAGACCGTGCTCGACGAGCGCCTCGCCGAGCTCGTCCGTCATGCCCATCGCCTGCTCGCAGGCTGGATAGAAAATCTGCCGTTCGATGGCGTCGTGCGCAACGAGATTCGAAGCGAGCTCTTCGAAGAGCTCCTTCTGCTCCGCCACGCCTTCGGCCTCCTCCAATCGCTTGAAGATGGCTTTTACTTCTTCGTGCTGCTGTTCCAGGAGATCGGTTGCTTTCATTGAATCACCTCGGGCTACATTGCCTCGCGGAAGCAGATTCCGTACCGACCCGAGAGGCAGGCGAGCTTCGGCGGAGCGCTACGGCTCCGCCGGTAGGTCGTGACAAAAAGGCAACCCGAGTCAGCTCGCAGCGGCTACTATTCGCGGGATGTCTTCGAGTGAGCGTCGAGCGCGCCCGAGTCACGCACCGCGCACGCTCGCGGCGAGCGAGAACCCCGACCTCAAGCAGGAGGTCATGCGCAAGATCAAGGCGCCCCATCTGCCCGTGCTCGTCGTGCTCACCGGTAACGAGCTCGGAACACGCGTCGTCGTCGACCGCTCCCTCACGATCGGCCGCGCGCCCGACGCGGAGCTCACCCTGAGCGACCAGATGATTTCGTGGCACCACGCTCGGATCGAGGATCGCGGCGACGGCTTCGCCCTCTACGACCTCGGCAGCACGAACGGCACGACGGTCAACGGGGAAACCAAAGCCGAGTTCCTGCTGAAGCCGGGCGATCGCATCGTCTTCGGCGCGACGGCGGTGTCCTTCGAAAAAGAGGATGCCCTGAAGGTGGATTTCAACGAAACCGTCGAGAGGCTTTTGAACATCGACGACCTTTCGGGCCTCTTCGTGCGCCGGAAGTTCGATTCGGAGTTCGCGACGCTGCTCGACGGTGCCCGTATCTCCAAGCGACCCCTGTCGCTCCTCGTGATGGATATGGACGGGATCAAGAAGATCAACGACACGCACGGTCATCTATTCGGAGCCCACGTCATCGGTCAGGCCGGCCACATGATCGGCGGAATCATCCACGAGCGGGGCATCGGCTGCCGCTTCGGCGGCGACGAGTACCTCGCCGCTCTACCCGATCTGGACGCGGACGCAGCGTGCGAAATCGCCGATCAGATCCTACGTGCGGTAAACACCGTCCCCTTCGTCAGAGACGGCATCACGCTGAAGCCCGGTATTTCGATCGGAGTCGCCGCTTTTCCCGCGGATGCGGACGACACGGCGACGCTTTTTCAGCGGGCCGACGAAGCCCTCTATCGCGCCAAGCAAGGCGGCCGCAATCGCGTCTCGCGATGATCGGCAGCGGAGCGCTCCATCGGGGCGCGCTCCTCCGCTTCCGCCGATCTCATTCGTCGATGGTCAGATCTTCCATCTCGTCGCGGCCACCCTCGAGCTCTCCGCGCGACCCGCCGGAGCGACCGCTTCGCGAGCCACGGCCGCGTGAACCCTGACGCCCGCGAGCACGCCCGCCTCGCGCTGCGCGCCCGCTGCGCGAGCCGCCGCTCTCGTTCATCTCCATGTCTCGATTCGTGTCCGCGTTTCGGCCGCGCGAGCTGCGGCTCCCGGAGCCCGAGCGACTCCGCGAGCCCTGGCCCCCTCGCGAGCCCTGACGGCCACGCGAACCCTGGCCGCTGCGCGAACCCTGACCGCTGCGTGAACCCTGACCGCTGCGTGAACCCTGACCGCTGCGCGAGCCCTGACGGCCACGCGAACCCTGGCCGCTGCGCGAACCCTGACCGCTGCGTGAACCCTGACCGCTGCGTGAACC
>DASUTR010000698.1:0-7771 GCA_036374535.1 Polyangiaceae bacterium | reverse complement strand
CGTCATGGGCTACCGGAACCGGGCCGTTTTTCGCGCGGGGCTGCTCCTCACCGTCGCGCTCGGCATGCTCGTGCCGGCCACCTACGACAGCTTCTTGTGGAATCGGCTCCGCTATCTCTGGCCGTTCATGGCGGCTTGGTTCGTCGGGGTCGCGTCCGTGGCGGAGCTCGCGGGCGTGCTCGCGGCTCGCCTCGGGCATTCGGAGCGCCTGCGCCTACTCGTGTCGGGACTCGCCGTCGGGGGTCTCGTGAGCCGCCTTGGATGGACGCTCGAAGATCTGGGCACGAGCGCGAACGCCATTCGACTTCAGCAGACGTCACTCGGCCGCTGGGCGCGCGACGCGCTGCCGAAAGACGCGCTCATCGGCGTGAACGACACGGGTGCCATCGCCTACTTTTCCGGGCGGCGCACCTTCGACGTGTGCGGCCTCACGACGGCGAGCGAAGCTCGCTACTGGGTGGCGGGAGCCGGGTCGCGGTTCGAGCACTACGAGCGCCTCGAGCCGGCACGCCGCCCGACTCATTTCGTCGTCTACCCGAGCTGGTTCGCCGTTCCTCCCCTCCTCGGCGAGTACCTCACCCAGCGCAGCGTGCCGGGGGCGACGATCCTCGGCGGCGAGACCATGGTCGCGCACGTCGCCTCGTACAGAACGCTCGGCACGGGCGCGCTCCCGAGGCTCGACGGGCCCTGCACCGTGCGCGACGAGCTCGACGTCGCCGATCTCGAGAGCGAAGCGGCGCACGGCTACGACCTCCTCGGCGCGACGCAGGCGACGAATCTGGTGCTCGAGCAGGACGGAGCGGCGGACGGCGGGCGAAGCGAGCGCAGCATCGAACGCTTCACGCTGTCGCTCGTGCCGGGAGGACGCGTGGTGACGCGCGTAGCGGGGGGCGGAACGAGCGCGCTCGAGCTCGTGACCGGGGGCGAGACGCTCGGGCGAAAGTCCGTTCCGACCGACGGTTGGCACGAGCTCGCCTGGACCCTTCCCGCGGGCGCTCGGGCAGGGCGAACGCCGGTCGAGCTCCGCGTGCACGGCGGCAAGGTGACCACGCTTCACTACTGGGTGCTCGAAGCGTGCGGGCCGACCTGAGGTCCGTGCTATAGCGTCGCTCCGTGCAGAAGCGTACGCTCGGCGCGACCGGTATCGAGGTGAGCGCACTCGCGCTGGGAACCTGGGGACTGTCCGGAGAAGGATACGGGCCAGTCGCGGAGAGCGAGCAGGACTCCGTCATCGATCGCGCTCTCGCCCTCGGTGTGACGCTGTTCGAAACGGCCGACAGCTACGCGGCCGGCGGAATGGAAAAGCGCCTCGGCGCTCGGTTGCCCGCGGGCGAGAAAGTGGCGGTCGCGACGAAGATCGGGACCGACTACGACGCGGCGATCCCGCGCAAGCGCTTCGACAAGCCGTTCTTGAAAGAGTCGGCCAAACGCTCGCGCGAGCGTCTCAAGCGCGACCGCATCGACATCCTCTTGCTGCACAATCCTTCCTCCGAAGCGGTCGTGCGCGGGGAGGCCACCGAAGCGCTCGCAGAGCTCGTGGAAGAGGGCGTGGCGCGCACCTGGGGCCTGAGCGTCGCGACGCCGACGGCGGCGACCGCCGCGTTGATTCGCGAAGCGCCCGTGCTCGAGATCCCGCACAACGCGTTCCACACGACCGAGCTCTTCATGATTCAAGAGCTCGTGAAGGACAAACAGACGGCGATCCTCGCGCGTTCCGTGCTCGGCTACGGGCTCTTGTGCGGCGGCTGGCCGGTGTCCAAGGAGTTTCCTGCTCACGATCACCGCTCCGAGCGCTGGCAGGGCGACGAACTCCGCCAGCGCATCACGCAGCTGAACGCCCTCCGGCCGAGCGTCGTCGGCAACGTGACGAGCCTCCGGGCCGTGGCGCTCCGCTACGTGCTCGCCAATCCCGCGATCTCGTGCGCCGTAGTCGGTCCGCGGCGCGCGACGCAGCTGGTCGAGCTCGTGCGCGACGCGGGCAAGGACCCGACCTACATGAGCGAGGAGCAGGTGCAGATGCTCGAGATGCGCGTTCGCAACGTCGGGGTCCGGCTGTGAAGGACGGCGCGATCGACGTTCTCGTCCGCATTGCCGCCGAAGCGGCGAAGCTCGTGGCCGAGGTGTACGCGACGCCGTTCGTCGTCGATTTCAAGGGTCCGTCGGATCCCGTGACCGAGGCCGACCGCCGTGCGAACGACCACATCGTCGAGCGGCTCACCCGGGAGTTTCCGGGCGTGCCGATCGTCGCGGAGGAGAGCGAGCCCGGGACGTTCGCGAACTTCGCCGCGTCGAGCGAGATCTTCTTCGTCGATCCCGTCGACGGAACGAACGAGTTCGTGGAGCGCAATCCCGAGTTCGTCGTGATGATCGGGCTGCTTTCGGGCGAGGTGCCCACGCTCGGCGTGATGCATGCACCGGCGCTCGGAGTCGCCTGGGCCGGCGAGGTGGGTCGAGGCGCGGAGCGAGTTCTCGCCGACGGAACGCGCTCGCCGATTCGGGTGAGCGACACGCCCGAGCTCTCTTCGGCCCGCCTCGTTTCGTCGCGCTCCCACCGGAGCGCGCGGCTCGACCGAGCGCTCGCAGCGATCGGTCCGCGGGAGGTTTACACGAAAGGCAGCGCGGGCCTGAAGGGCACCGAAGTCGCCGAAGGCGCGGCGGACGCTCATGTCGCGCCCTTCTACGCCGGCAAACGCTGGGACGCCTGCGCCGCCGAAGCGCTCATTCGTGCCGCGGGCGGCCGCGTGACGGACGCGTACGGCGACCCTCTCGACTATCGCGGCGCCGGGCTTTCGAACGATCGCGGACTCGTCGCGACGAACGGGCGCATTCACGACGCCATCCTGCAGAAGCTCGCCGCACACCGCGGCATCGCCTGACGAAGGCGCGATCGGACCCAGCGCGCCGCGAGCGAGATTTGGCGCTATGCTCGCCGGGTGTCGCTCGACGAAACTCGGCGTGAATCGCTCCGGCGCAGCGTTCCTCCGAGGGTCGAGGCTGCGCCCCTCCGCGAGGCCGTTCGCAGCGTCGCGGCGGCGCTGCGAGCCTTTCCCGACCGCGGTATGATCGTCGGCGGCGTCGCGACGCTCGCGCACGGGGTGACGCGTGCGACGCACGACGTGCAGGCGACCATCGCGACGACGCGCGATATTCCGCGCGTCTTCGCAGCGCTCGAGCGCTTCGAGCTGTACCCGCGCGTCGACGACGCCGTCGCGTTCGCGCGGGAGCGCCAAGCGCTGCCGCTGTCCCATCGGACGAGCGGCATCGCCGTCGATCTCGCGCTCGCCTGGCTGCCGTTCGAGCTCGACGCGCTCGCGGCGGCCGAGGATCTCGTGCTCGGCAGCGTCGAAGTAACGGTCGCTCGCGCGGAGGACGTCGTCATCTACGCCGCGCTCGGCTTCGGCCGGCAAGAGCGGCAAGACATCGAGCGACTGGTCGCCCTCCACGGCCGCACCATGGATCTCCCGCGCATTCGCCGTATCGTCGCCGAGCTCGCGCGGGCAAGCGGCGACGCCGAGCGCGAGGGGGAGCTCGAACGACTCATCGCTCGCGGTCTCGGACTCGTGCGCTGAGCTCCGCGCCCGCGGCCGTTCCGCGGTAAGCTCGCGGCGCGCCCGCAATGCGACACTTTCTGGCGTTTGCCTACAACGTCCACGATTCGTCGGTAAGCCTCGCGGACGAGCGGCGCGTCTTGCTGGTGCTCGAGGCTGAGCGCTATTTCGGCGTCAAGAAGAAGCGCACGAACTTCGACGAGATGGAGACGCTCATCCGCGTGGCGCTCGACCACGCGGGCGTCGGCATCGAAGACGTCGAGGGAGTTTCCGTGACGGCGTACCAGAACGAGCACCTGCCGGAGGCGCGGCGCGACGAGCGCTGGGTCTCGCGCTGCCCGATCCGCGTGCTCGACAAGCCCTTCGACGCCCTCGTCGTGAATCATCACCTCGCGCACGCCGGCATGGTCCACGCCTTTCCCGACGCAGAGGACGTCGTCATGGACATTTGCGACGGCGGCGGCGACTTCGGCGCGGCGCATTTCGTCTATCGCTACCGTGACGGCCGCATCGAGCTCCTCGAGAACGCGCCGATCCACGACGCTTTCTCGTCGCGCTTCTACGACATTCTGTCCCGGTACCTGTACGGGCGCATCATGTGTGAGGGTAAGCTCATGGCGCTCGCGTCGCTCGGGCGGCCGCGCGACGACATGGTCGCGTTCTTGCGCGAGCATCTCGCGACGTTCCACACCGAACCGCCCGCGACGAGCCTCGCGCTGCTTTCGCGCCGCTACCCCGTGAGCGACTACGTGACGAGCCGGGTAGCGCACGATCTAGCGGCTTCGGTCCAGCACGTCTTCGAAACGCTGCGCGTCGAAAGCGTGCGAGCGCTGCCGGGCGACGCTCCCGACGTGCTGCTCGGGGGTGGAGCGACGCTCAACATCCTCGCAAACTCCGCGGTAAAGGCGGCGATTGGCCCGAAACGCCGGCTCCTTCTGCCACCTTGCTGTGACGACACGGGCCAGTCTCTCGGAGCGTTGCTCTACGATTGTCGCGAACACCGCGGCTTGACGCTCGCGGCGGACGTGCCGTTCCTCGGCTACGGCGACCGCATCGACGACACGAAGCTCGCGGCGGCCGACGTCACGGACGAGCTCGTGAGCTTCCTCGCAGCGGGCGGCATCGTGTTTCTGCATCGCGGGCAGAGCGAGATCGGGCCGCGCGCGCTCGGCCACCGCAGCATCGTCGCCGTGCCGACACGCAAGAGCTACGACGTCATCAACCACGTCATCAAGAAGCGCGAGTTCTATCGACCGCTTGCGCCCCTCGTGCCGCTCGATCGGGTCGAACGCTGGTTCGAATGGCAGGGCGAATCCAGGTTCATGCTGCAGGCCGCGCGCGTGACGAACGCGACCCGCGTTTCGGCGCCGGGCATCTGCCACTACGACGACTCGGCGCGCCTCCAGACCGTGGCGGCCGCCGAGGACCCTTTTCTCCACGCCCTGCTCACTCGGCTGGGCGAACAGCGCGGCTGCCCGCTGCTCGTCAACACGTCGCTGAACTCGCAGGGGACGCCGATCTTCTCGAAGCTCGCGCAAACGCGCGCCTTCGCGCGGGTGCACGGCGCGCTCGGCGTCCGGACGTTCCACGGTGGACGCTTCGTCGACTGAATACGAACGATGACACCGACGCGCTCCCGCCAGCCGCTCGTCTTCGTGCTGCCTCCGGGCAGCGCGGAGCCCTCGGGCGGAAACGTCTACAATCGTGAGCTCAGCCGTGCGCTCGCGGAGCTCGTCCCCGTCACGCTCACCACGTTCGCCCAGGCGGACGTGGCGCTCCGAACCGGCAAGCACGGCGTCTTCCTGTTCGACACCCTCGAGCTAGAAGCGACGGGCGCGCTCGGCCCTTCCGCTCCCGGACAGGTGCGCCTGCTCGTCGTCCATCACCTGCCGTCGCTCGAGCCTTCCGTCCGTTTCGACGCGTCCGACCTCGCGCGCGAGAACGAGGCGCTCGCGCGCTTCGATGGTTTCGTCGCGACGAGCGATTTCACCCGAGAGCTCCTCGTCGCTCGCGGACACACCGAGCGCGGCATTTTGACGGTGCCCCCTGCAGCCTCGCCGAGCGCGAGCGCGATCCGCATTTACGCGCCGCCTCTGTCCGCGCTCCTCGTCGCCAACGTCATCCCGCGCAAGGGCGTGCTCGAGCTTTTCGAGGCGCTCGCCGACGTCGTCCGAGGCGAACTCGCGCTCTCGCTGCGAATCGTCGGCGGAATCGGGATGGCTCCCGCCTACGTCGAGCGCTGCCACCGGACGCTCGCCCGCTCCCCCGCCCTTTCCGCTGCGGTTCGCTTCGGCGGGCCCGTGCCGTACGAGCTCATGGGAGCGACGTACGACGCGGCGCACGTGCTCGTCTCTGCGTCCAGCATGGAGACGTTCGGGATGGCGATCTACGAGGCGCGCGCCCACGGGCTGCCCGTGCTCGCGCTCGATGGGGGCTACGTGCGCCACCACTTCACCGACGGTGAGAACGGCGTTCTCTGCAGAACTCCGCACGAGCTCGCAGCGACGCTCTGCGAGCTTTCCGAGGACGAGCGCCGCATGCGCGCCCTGTTCGACGCCGCGCAGGGTTCGCGCATTTCCGCGCCGTACGGCTGGCCCGAGGCGGCGAAGCGCTTTCTCGCCGAGCTCGAGCGCGTCGGACTCTAGCCAAGGAGAGCGGCCTTTGATTCGAACCTTGCCGAGTGTTCGCAACGCCGAAGAGTTCGCTCGCATCGTGCGCGACGAAACCGTGCTCGCTCCGGGGGTGACCCGAATCCTCGACATGCTCGGCGTTCATGCGCCCGCCGAGCGCTTCGCGACCGGGTCGCTCCCGGTTTACGCGCTCGGCTCGGAGCTCGTGCTCAAGCTCTACGCGCCGTACGACCATGGTGAAGCCGCGCGCGAAGCGCGGTTTCTCGAAGTGCTCGACGGACGCCTGCCGATCGCGACGCCGAAGCTCCACGCGCTCGGCGAGATCGACGGGTGGAGCTACGTCCTCATGGGCCGGCTACGCGGCGAGCTCCTCGCCACCGCGAACGAGCGTATCGAACGACGCGAGCTTCGGAGACTCGCGACGAAGCTCGGCGAAGCGCTGCGCGCCCTCCACGCGCTTCGCGACGAACGGCTCGCGCCGGACCGAGTCGATTGGCGCGCGCTGGCGCGCGAGCGGCGGCGGTCGACGCTCGCGCTCCAGGCGAAGCGCGGTCTTTCTCCGAAGTGGCTCGAGCAAATTCCGGATTTCTTGAACGCGGAGTGTCCGCTGCTCGAGACGGCGGCGGCGGAGACGCCGCTTCACACCGAAGTGATGCGCGAGCATCTCTACTTGGAGCGAAGGGGCGGCAGCTGGGAACTTTCGGGACTGTTCGATTTCGAGCCGTCGATCGTGGGCCCCGCGGAGTACGAATTTTCCGCGGTGGGCCTGTTCGTCTCCTGCGGGGATCGCGAGCTCTTTCGCGACGTGCTCACGGCCTACGGGTATCCCGAAAGGGCGCTCGAGCACGCCTTCGAGCGGCGCATCCTCGCGTACGCGCTGCTCCACGCGTACTCCAATTTGCCCTGGTACATGAGCCGAATTCCGCCGCCTGCGCGCGTCGTCGATTTCGACGCGCTCGCCGCACATTTTTTCGGCGTGTGAGCGAATTCAGCGAACCCGGCACGAATGCCACGGCTCTCCGGATGCACGGCGGCACGAAACGCGCCTATACTGTTCGTCGTCCGAACGAAGGACAATCAAGAGGAGTGCTCGCGTCCGCGTCCCCGCCTCGAGAGAGGGACATTTCGCAACGAGCTCAGGACTCGGCCGCCGGCACTTTGCGCAACGTGAGGAGCAAAGAAACCATGAGTCGTGGAATCTGCTTGGCGGTTCTATTCGGAGCGGTCGCTCTGTCCATCGGAGGCTGCGGCGATGACGACGACGACGGAGACGACGGCGGTGGCGGCACGGGAGGTGGCGGGGCCAACGTCGAGTGTACGCCCGGCGGCGGGGGAGCTTGCCAGAACGAGCAGGATTGCCCGGTCGTGCGCGCGGGCACGGCGCGCGAGGCCACGCAGACGTGCGGCCTCGGCTGTCAGCAGGATCCCGATCCGGCCACGTGTACCGTCACCTGTGTAGCGATGGATACGGGCCTGACGGCGTCGTGCGCCACGTGCTACGCGCTCCTCGCCGACTGCGCTCGCCAGAACTGCCTCAGCGAATGCTCCACGGATCCGGACAGCTCGGCATGCATCGAGTGCCAGATCGACGAG
>DASUTR010000697.1:0-5267 GCA_036374535.1 Polyangiaceae bacterium | reverse complement strand
TTACCGTGAGTGCGGGTCGACGTGCCACTACGGCGAGCGCTGCGGCGACGGCGAGCTCCAGGCGGACTTCGAGGAATGCGACGACGGCGCGGACAACGGAAGTGGTCGCTGCCGCGCCGATTGCACGATCGATCCGGTGCGGTGATCCGGGGTCCGGTCGCCAGCATCGACGTTTGGCACAATCTGGCCACGAGGACGATGCCCACATCGACGGCGTCGCCGATATTCGGAACGAGAAACGGCTCGCGTAGCGACGAGCGGCGCGCGCTCGGCGGATGGAACCGAGGCGAATTGCGACGCGGTGCCAGGACTTTCCTCGCGCAGCAATCGGCTATGCTTATGACCCGCCGTTCACGCACTTGGCTGGTGGGCATCAACGAACGCACCTCATGAAGCCCATCTTGATCGTGGATGACGATCCCGACATCCGCGACGCGTTGGAGGAACTGCTGACGGATCGAGGGTTCTCCGTGCTCTCCGCGGTCAACGGCGCCGATGCGCTGAACCTTCTGCGTACGCTGGACGCGCCGCCGGCGATCATCTTGTTGGACGTGATGATGCCGGTGCTCGACGGCTACGGCTTTCTCGAGGAGCGGAGCAAGGACCCGTCGCTCTCGCGCATCCCCGTTGCGATCATCACCGCAGGTCATGGCGTCGATCTAGGGCGGCTCGGAGGAACGGTACCGGTCCTATACAAACCGCTCCGCGTTCCAGAGCTCATGTTGGCGCTCCGAAGCGTTCAGCAACTTACGGGTTGAAATGACGGAGACGGGCAACAACACCGGGGGTGACGCCGGTGCCGGCACGCGTGCGCCGATTCCGGACGAGTACTTCCGTCTGTTGCTCGAAAGCGTACGCGACTACGCCATCTTCCTGCTCGATCCGAGCGGTCACGTCGCGACTTGGAGCGCCGGCGCCGAGACGATCAAGGGCTACCGCGCGAGCGAGATCATCGGCGAGCACATCGCAACGTTCTACGCCGACGACGATAGACACGCCCACAAGCCGGAACGACTCCTCGCGACGGCGCTCGCCGAGGGAAGGGTCGAGGACGAGGGCTGGCGCGTTCGGAAAGACGGCAGCCGGTTCTGGGCGGACGTCATCATCACGGCGCTGCGCGATGCGACGGGTCAGCACGTCGGTTTCGCGAAGGTGACGCGCGATCTCACGAACCGAATGCTGGCCGAGGAGAAGCTACGACACGCGGAAGAGTTGCTCAAGGCAACGCTCTACAGCATCGCCGACGCCGTGCTCGCGACCGACGAATGCGCGCGGGTCACGATCATCAACCCGGTCGCCGAGCGCTTGACCGGTTGGCGCGAGCAGGAAGCCGTCGGTCGCCCCGTGAAGGACGTCTTCGACATCGTCAACGAGCAGACGCGAACGAAGGCCTTCAATCCAGTAGCCCGGGTACTCAGCGAGGGCGTCGTCGTGGGCCTCGCGAACCACACGGCCCTCATTTCGCGCGATGGTGCGGAGCGACCCATCGCAGATTCGGGTGCGCCCATCCGCGACGCGCAGGGGCGCACGAGAGGCGCGGTTCTCGTGTTTCGAGACGTGACCGAAGAGCGGCGCGCGGAGGAATCAATCCGCCAGAGCGAAGAGCGGCTACGTCTCATGATCGGGAGCGTGCACGACTACGCGATCTACTTTTTGGATGCGAGCGGGCGAGTCGCGACCTGGAACCCGGGCGCTGAAACGATCAAGGGCTACCGGGAAGACGAGATCGTCGGCGAGCATTTCTCGCGCTTCTTCACACCCGAGGACGTCGCGGCGGGCAAGCCGGCCCGTGCGCTCGAGGTCACCGCGAAGGAAGGTCGATTCGAAGAAGAAACCTGGAGAGTCAAAAAGGACGGTTCGCGCTTCTGGGCAAACGTCGTCATCAGCGCGGTCCGCGACGGCTCGGGGCAGCTGATGGGCTTCGCGAAGGTCACGCGCGACCTGACCGAGCGTCGCAAGGCGGAGGACGAGCGCGTGAGGCTGGCGCAAGCGCACGAGTCGGTACGACTGCGCGACGAGTTTCTTTCGATCGCGTCGCACGAATTGAAGACGCCCCTCACGGCCCTTCAGCTACAGCTCGAGGCTCTGCTCGATAGAGTCTCTGGTGAAGACAGGCTCGAAAAGAAGGTCGACAAGGCCGTGCGCGCGAGCCGGCGGCTCGCCGATCTGATCGAGACGCTTCTCGATGTGTCACGTATCGCCACCGGACAGCTCACTCTGGACTTCGAGACGTTCGATCTCGTCGACGTAGCCCGAGAAGTCATCGAGCGGCTCCGCGACGCCGCCGTGCAAGGCGGCTGCGAGCTTTCTCTGAAACAGAATGGGCCGGTCGTCGGTTCGTGGGATCGAATCCGCATCGAGCAAATCGTCACGAACTTGCTTGCTAACGCCGTCAAGTTCGCGTCCGGTACGCCCGTCGTGGTCACCGTGAAGCGAGACGGAGACGCGGCGTTGCTCGACGTGCGCGACTCCGGACCCGGAATCCGCGAGGAGGATCTCGGTCGCATCTTCGAGCGCTTCGAGCGTGCGAGCTCGCCGGCGCCCTCGGGCATGGGTCTCGGCCTTTACATCACCCGTCAAGTAGCCGAAGCGCACGGCGGAACGATCGGCGCCCAAAATCTCGCGGCCGGTGGCGCGTGCTTCATCCTCCGTTTGCCGTTGGCACCGGCGGTGCCCCCGCACGGCGCGTGATACGGCTCATGTCCGCCGTTCAGAGTGTTCATCCCCGTCCCGAGCCAATTGCTCGTGCCCGAGCACACTCCTCATGAACGATTCCAGATCCGCGCTCGAGCGCCTCTTCGTCGTGACGGCGTCGAGCCGAGAGGTCGACGAGCTTCTCCTCCGGACCATCGAGCTCTTGGTCGACGTCGCCGGCATCGACGTCGGCGTCATCCGCGTCGACGACCGCGTGGAACTGCGATCACGAGCGTCCGTCGGGCTCGACGACGAAGTTCGCGGTGGTTTCACGTGCCCCACGGAAAGCGTCGAGGTCCGTCACGCGGGCGCGTTGCGGCGTCTCTCCATGGACGATCCGCGAGTGAGCGACGTCATGCGCGGGGCGGGTATCCAAGCGGCGTACTGGCTCGCCTTGCCGCACGACACGCTGTCCATGGCAGCCTGCTTCGGCAGCCGTGAGAACCGCGACATCGCCCTCGAGCGCGTCCGCGTTCTCGAGGCGCTGGCAAGACCGGCCGGAAGTGCGATCGAGCGCTTCCTCGCACACCAGGCCCTCGAAGAAAAGCTCCGGGAGCGTGATCGGGCACTCGCCGACATCGCGCACGATCTCAAGAACTCCATCAACGCCGTTGCTCTTTCGACGACGGTCCTCGATCAGCGGTTGGAAGCCGGCTCCTCGCTGCGTTCCACGGTTGACCGCATCGCGCGGAACACTCGGCGTGCGGCACGCGTCGTCGAAAGCCTTCTTTCCACGAGCCTCATCGAAGCCGGAAAGCTCGTCCTTCAGCAAGAAGCCCTCGAACCCGCGGAGCTCGTCCTCTACACGGTAGAGCTCTATCAAGACGCCGGCGTGGGTGCGGGAATCGTCCTCGCCTCGGATCTCACGCCGGGGCTACCGCTAGTCCGAGCGGATCGCGAACGCCTTCAAGAGGTCTTCGACAATCTCGTTGGCAACGCGCTGAAGTACACGAAGGCGGGCGGCGCCATTACGGTCGGCGCGGCACCCCGAGACGACCACGTCGTTTTTTGGGTGAAGGACACCGGAGCGGGTATCCCTCCCGAGGAGCTTCCGCGCGTCTTCGACCGATATTGGCGCGCGAAACCCGGCGACGGAAAAGGAACCGGTCTCGGGCTCGGCATCTGTCGAGGCATTTTGGATGCGCACGGCGGACGGATCTGGGCGGAAAGCACGCCGGGCCACGGCACGACCATCCTCTTCACCGTTCCCGCGGTCGAAACCCGCCAACCGGCTGGGTCCGTCGAAATGCCCAACGTCTTGCTCGTCGACGATCGTCCCGAAAATCTGCAGGCGCTCGACGCGATTCTCGACGGGCAAGGCTATCGCACGCTCACGGCGTCCTCGGGACAGCAAGCGCTGCACATCGCA
Organism: Polyangiaceae bacterium; assembly: GCA_036374535.1. Taxonomy (GTDB): domain Bacteria; phylum Myxococcota_A; class Polyangia; order Polyangiales; family Polyangiaceae; genus PMG-095. Next base: position 1,204 of record DASUTR010000697.1, on the reverse strand, counting down.
CTCCAAGAGGAACTTTCGTTGATCTTGCTCGACGTCGAAATGCCTGAAATGGACGGCTTCGAAACGGCGACGCATCTGAAACTCGTGAAGAGGACGAAGTCGATCCCCATCGTCTTCGTCACCGCTCATGGGGAAGACCCCGAGCGCGTCTACCAGGCCTATGCTGCGGGCGGGGCCGACTACCTCGTGAAGCCGCTCGATCCGGAAATCGTGCGACGCAAGGTCGCGGTCTTCACGGAGCTCGGACGTCGTCGCATTCGAGGTCCGTCGACCTAGCCGAGCGCTCGTGCGCGCTTCCAAAGGCTCCGCCCCGATCGCTCCCGTCGTTCACTTCGTCCTGGGCACCGGTTTCGCGCATTCTCGCAACCACGCCAGAATGCGGACGAGTCGGTGGAGCAGGAGCGGCTTGCGCACTGCCATGTTCGCGCCCGCAGGCACGTCTTGATCACCCGACAGGATGCAGACCGGAAGGGTTCGAAGGTCACGACGATCCTTGAGACGACGCAATACCTCGCGGCCATCCATGCGTGGCATGGACAAGTCGAGCAGCATCGCCGTGGGGCGGGGTTCCTGCTCGGCGAGCTCGAGTGCTTCGTAACCGTCACGAGCGGCGCAAACGTCGAAGCCTTCGTCGCGCAGGACTTCGACGACGACCTCTCGCGTATCGTCGTCGTCGTCCACCACGATCACGGTCGCGCCCTCGGCAGCGCGCCGCGGTGCATCATCCGACTGCGGTCCCCTCGCGTCTTGGGATGTCATGAGAAAAAGCTAACGCAAAGGGCATGCCGCCCTCGAGCCCACCCAGGTCCGAGCACCCTGGTCCGATCGACCCGGCGAGGACACGGCGCGAACGCCTAAATCAATCAGGAGCGCTCTCTTTGGCGTCGCGCTGCACGGTTCGAGCTCCGGTGCGTGGCAAAAGATCCGGGCGGGACAGGGTGACCCATTCAGTGGAGGGCGACCGCCCCGTAGCATCGGCCTCGACGCTCGCTCGCCCCTCGTTTCGCAGACCTGACTAATCCTCACGCACAAGCCTACACGGCATTGGTTCGTACGAGGAAAACGGCGCGCGTTCGATGGTCTCAGCGCACCAAGATGTCCGGACGTGGGGGCGCCGCCATGCCGCTTCCGATGTGGAAGCTCGTGTGAGGGGGCTGGTTGTACGTGGCGCTCTCGGCCGTGACGTTCATTCGATACTGCGGAT
>DASUTR010000696.1:0-12220 GCA_036374535.1 Polyangiaceae bacterium | reverse complement strand
AGTCTTGGAAGACCAGATCACGATCGTCCAAGGACGCGACGACCTACGAAAGTCACCGGCGGCCCCGGCGCGGACTGGTACCCACACGCGAAGGTCGCCAGGCGAATTGATCACCAAACCACAAAACAAAAACCCTGTGGGTCGACTGGGACTCGAACCCAGGACCAACGGATTAAAAATCCGCTGCTCTAACCAGCTGAGCTATCGACCCGGAACTTTGCAAAAAGGGGCGAGAAGGTACACCGGCGCCCCGTCTCGTCAACCGCCACGACTGTAAATACTCCTTGCGTGACCCCGCGGAGCCCCGCCAAAATGAGCTTTCGGGCCACGCCCGAGGAGGCTTCCCTCATGAAAAAAAGATGGTCCGTTCTGGCGCTCGGTTTCCTAGGGATTTTGTCCCTAATGCCGGGTTGCGGCGACGACGAGGGGACGGGCGACGGCGATGACGGAGGCGGCAACGAGGGATGCACTCGGGACGAAGACTGCCCGGGGACCGAGATCTGCGACGACATCGGTGGGGACAACGACACCGTGTGCGACGACGGTGAGTCCTGTGAGTGTGGGCCGCCCGGCGGCGGCGGTACCGGAGGGCAGGGCGGCTCCGGCGGCGCTACCATCGGCGGCAGCGGCGGCAGGGGCGGCACGAGCGGTAGCGGCGGTACGGCGCCCACGACGATGCTCGGCGAGCCCTGCAGCGCCGACGAAGACTGCGACGGGCTGACGTGTCTCCTGCCCGACGGTCTCCCGAGCGGTGACGGTCCTCCGAACGGCCTCTGCACCGAACGGTGCGAGAGCGACGATCAATGCCTCGAACTCGCCGACGTCGCGTATTGCGTCGGGTTCGAAGAGGGCGAGGACATGGAAGTGTTCAGCTACTGCATTCTCGGATGCGTGGGCAGTACGCGCGGCGCACCGAAGTGCCGAACGCGCGACGACTTCGCCTGCGGAATCCTCGACACCACGCCGACGACGGAGCCGTGTGAGATGACGACCCAGTGCGGTGTCGATCAAGTCTGCTTCGCCGACGTCGAGGGCGGTCAGGCCGTGTGCCAGAACATGCTGACGGCGTGCCGGCCGACCTGCCGTGCGGATTCGGACTGCGCGGCCGAGCAGTTCTGCGATTTTACGAGCGGTTTTTGCACCACCGTGGAGCCGCCGGGCTTGGACATCGGCTCCGTCTGCGATCCGAACCTTCCCCCCGAACAGGACGAATGTAACGGGTTCTGTATCGCCACCGACGACACGAACACCGAGGGAACGTGCGCTGCGTTCTGCTCGGCTGGCGTCAACGGTTACGGTTGCGGTTGGGTCGGCGAAGGCGCAGCGGACGCCGCGTGCCTTTTCGCGACGGTCATTTCACGCGACGCCACGGGCGGCATCAGCCTCGCCGAGAGCGATCTGATGCTCTGCGGGGGACTCTGCGACTGCAACGACGACTGCCCCGCGGAAGCCGACTTCTGCATGGACGAGAACGCCAGCGATCCGCAGTTCAGTATCATGGCGCTGTTCGGCAGGGCCGGCTATTGCCGGGCGCTCGCCGAAGACGAGACCGAGGCCGCGTCGATATCCTGCGAGCAGGCGCCGCAGTGACCGCTACGGAGGGTGCGGGCTCCGCGGGGAGCCCGCTTTCGGCCGAAGACGCCGAAGCGGGCTCGTTCGAGCACGGAGCGGGGTTTTCCGCGGGTCAGATCTCGGGGGGGTTCGGGCTCGGGCCGCTCGAGACTCAATACGAAGCGCTCTTCGCCGAGGCACTCCAAGACGGCGTCATTACGGCCGAAGAACGCACGCGGCTCGAACGGGCGGCGGACAATCTCGGCATCGATCGCGGGCGGCTCGCGCGGCTCGAGCAGGCGATGGTCGCGGCGTACCAGACCCGCCACCGCGTGCAGATCATCGAGCACTACGAGGAGCCGGCGGCGTCGCTCGCGCCGCTGCGTGTCGAGGCCGAGGGCGACGCCGGCCGCACGTTGCTTTTGAAGCGCATCGAGCAACTCGATGCGCGCGTCCGCGAGCTCGAGGAAGAGCTCCGCCGCGCGCAAGCGAACGTCAACGTCGAGGTCGATCTCACGGTGCTCGAAGTCGACGCCGACCGCGCGAGCGAAGATCCGGAGGATCTCTGGCGTCGCACGCGACGAAACCCGACCGACCCGCGTGCTTATCGCGAACTCTTCCAGGTGCTCACGTTGCGCCGCGAGCGCGACCGAGCGTTCTGCGTCGCGCAGTGTCTCGTTGCCCTCGGCGTCGCGAACGCCGACGAGCGGGCCGCCTACGAAGCGGGCCGCGTGCAGACGCTCATCGCACCGAAAGCGAGCCTTTCGGCGTCGGCGTGGGTCGATCAGCTGTTTCATCCGGAAGAAGAGCTCCTCACCGGGCAGATCTTCGGCTCGATTGCTCCTGCCGTGCTCGTGGGCCGCGTTACGGCGCTCCGGCGCGATGGAAAGCTCCATCAGCCCAAGCTCGAGCACAAGCAAGACACCGCGAAGGCGACCGTCACCGCGGTGCGAGCGGTGCCGTGGGCGGCCGCCATCCTCGGACTGCCGGCCCCGCCCGTCTACGTCGACCGCGACCGGGACGTGGGCTACGAGCACATCCCGGCGATTCCGCCCGTCACCCTGCTCGGAAAGCGCGTGCTCACCGGCCGCACGCAGCTCGAGCACGCGTTCCTCGTCGGGCGGCACCTCTGCTTCTACCGCCTCGAGCACTACGTCAAGTCGCTGTTCTCGGCCGTGCCGGATCTCGAGGATCTATTCCTCGCCGCCCTCGTCATCGCCAATCCGAGTCTTCCCATTGCCGAAGACATGAAGCAGCGCGTGACGCCCATCGCCAAGGCGATCCAGCCTCTGCTCGAGCCTGCGCAGCTCGATACGTTGCGCGGCTGCTTCTTCCGCTTCGTCGAAGAAGGCGGCCGCACGAATCTCATGCGCTGGAGTCAGGCGACGGAAAAAACGGCGTGCCGTACCGGGCTCCTGCTCGCGAACGATCTCGAAACCGCGCTCCGGCTGCTCGAGAGCGAGGAGGGACGATTCGGCGAGCTCGCCAAGGATTTGCTCGTCTTCACTGCGAGCGATCGCTACTCGGGGCTGCGGCGCCAGCTCGGAATCGCGCGGGGATGAGCCCGTCGGGAGGAGGCGGCGGGGCGGGGGAGGACCGCTTCGGCATCGTCGGTCGCGTGATCGCCGGCGCCTACCACGTCGAGCGCGTCGTCGCCGAGGGTGGGTTCGGCGTCGTCTATCGCGCGCAGCACGGCGGGTTTCGCGCGCCGATCGCGCTCAAGTGCCTCAAGGTGCCCCAACACCTGAGCGGCGAGCATCAAGCGCGCTTTCTCGAACAGTTCCGCGCCGAGGCCGAGGTGATGTTCCGCCTTTCGGCGAGCACCCCGAACGTCGTTCGGCCCCTGCACGTCGACGCCATGACGGCGCCGACCGGCGCGTTCGTGCCGTTCCTGGTGCTCGAGTGGCTCGAGGGCGAAACGCTCGACGCCATCATCCGGGGCCGGCGGGCGCAACGAAAACCGGCGCTCGCGCTCGCCGAGATCGTACGGCTGCTCGAGCCGGTCGCGCAGGCGCTCGATCGCGCCCACCACTTCGACGGTCCCCACGGCAAAGAGACGATCGTCCATTGCGACCTCAAACCCGAGAACGTGTTCGTGGCGGGCGTCGGCGGCGAGCGCGTCGTGAAGATCCTCGACTTCGGCGTCGCCAAGGTGAGGAACGCAGCGACGCGGGCGGCTGGAAGCACGAGCACGTCTCTTTTCACCCCGGCCTACGGTGCGCCCGAGCAGTGGAACCCTGCGAGCTTGGGCGAAACGGGGCCGTGGACGGATGTCTGGGGGCTGGCACTCACGATCGTGGAAACTCTGGTCGGTGAACCCGTGATCGCCGGCGATCACCAGAAAGTCATGAAGCAGGTGCTCGACCGCTCGCGGCGCCCGACTCCGCGCACGCACGGCGCGGACGTCCCGGACGCCGTGGAAGCGGTGCTCGCTCGAGCACTCGCCGTCGACCCGCGCGAACGCCCGCGCGACGCCGGCGTGTTCTGGAAGGCGCTGACCCACGCCGTGGGCGAGGCCGAAGCCATGGCGAGCTCGCCGTTCGCCACCGCGGCCATTCCCGACCTCGTTCCGGTCTCGCGCCCGCGCCGCGCGCTCGAAACGGTCAAGGATGTCGGGCTCGCGTTCGACTTCGACGAGGCTCCGCAGGGTCCCGCGCTCGATCTCGACCTTCCGCCCGACGAACCGCTCCACAAACGCTCGCTCACGCCGCCGAACGTCTCGCTCGCGGCGCTCGCCGTGGAGCCAGCCGCACCGCCGGCGTCGTTCGTCACGCCGACCGCGCACGCTGCGGCGGGCACGCGCGCGTCGCCGCCGCCGCGCGCCGCGGAGGCCACGCCGACGCTCGCGCCGGCCTCGACACCCGCCCATGGTTCATCCGCGCCGCCGAGCACCGCGCAGGCCCCGGCCGGCATTTCCCTCGACCCCGGCTCCGGACGCCAGCAGAAAGCCGACCTGTCCGCGCCCGTCGTCATGCCTCGCCCGAGCGTCGCGACGGCGCCGCCGACGCTCGCCCGACAGCTCGCGCCCGGCATCGCCCTCGCCGCGGCGAGCGTGGTGCTCACGCTGCTCGACCGCATCTACGCGTCGATGTCAGGCGAGGTGTTTTCGCTCGGTCCGCTGCGCACGACGTGGATCGCGGCGCTCCTGCTCGCCGGCGGAGTCGCGCTCGTCGCGATACGGCTCGCGGCGCTCCGTCAAGGCGAACGCTGAGTCAGCCCGTCGCGCGCGATTCGCTGTAAGCGAGCGCTTCGGATTCGAACGAGCGCAGCGTGTTGCGCGTGCAGAAGGGGCAGAAAAAGCCGACATCGAAGCGACCGTTGCCCGCGTGCATCGCCGTTGCCGGCGCCAAACGCTCCCGCCCGCGGCTGTCGCGGGCCCAGCCCCGAAGGGCGCGGCGTTCCTCGTCGAGCTCGGCAGAGAGCTTCGCCTGGCATTCGCACCTGGACTCGACGATCGCGGTCTTCATGGATGCTCGCCTTAGTAGCGACGAGGAAGCCGGGCCGTCAAGGGCCATCGGCCCAACGGCTTACGCCACGCGGCCGTCGCGCCGTGCCCGGCCGCGCACGGCCCACGCGCGGGCACGCAGGCAGAGGGCGCCGCCCGCCGGTGCGAGGCGGCGCTCGAGCGCGTCGCGGAGCGCCGCTCGCGCGACTTCGTCGAGCGAGGCCACATAGGTTGGCGCCGGCCCCGTTCCGCCGAGAAACGGCCTCCAATAGTCGTCGAAATCGCGGAACTCCGTCGCGATCTCGAGCGGGCGCGTCTCGACGCCCGCGAGTCCGGCGCTGATGAACAGCGCCCCGAGCGCCGACGGGTTGCAAAGCGGAAATCGCGTGCCTTCGTCGAGCTGCGCCGCGGCGGGATCGCGCGCGACCGCTTCGTCCCAGAAGTGTCTCAGAAACTCGAGCCCTGCAGCGTAGTCCCAGACGTACGCGGCGACAGTGCCGTTCGACGCGAGCCGCTCGACCATACCGCGTAGCGCCGGCTCCGGCTCCGGCACGAAATTCAGCACGAGCCCCGACACAATCATGTCGAATCCGTCGAGCCGCGCGGGCAGCGACGCTGCATTCGCCACCGCGAACGAAACGCGCGCGTCGTCCAGGTGGTTGCGCGCGAAGGCGACGAACGGCTCGGCCGGATCGCACGCCACGAGCGACGTCGGCGCGGCAAGCTCCGCGATGGTTCCCGTCAGGGCGCCGGTGCCGCATCCGACCTCGAGCCAGTGGCCGCCGGGCATCGGCGCAAGCCACTCGATGAACGCCCGCCCGAGCTCTCGGCTCCAGCGTCCCATGTAAGCTTCGTACGCGTTTCCGCTCGCCCACTGGTCGGCCGGTGCGCTCGCCACGCGCCGATTCTGCCACGTTGAGCGCGGGACGCCGTGCTCCAGAGCTTCGACCCGCGCCCGTACGTCCCGACCAAAAGGCGGACGACGCGGAGCCATTGCAATCCTAGGGGATTGCAGTAGGTTCCGACCTCCAAGCGGGACTAGCTCAGTTGGTAGAGCACGAGCTTCCCAAGCTCGGGGTCACGGGTTCGAGTCCCGTGTCCCGCTCCGGATTCTCCGTAAGAACGACCGTTTTCGGCGGACGTGATCCAAACCTTCGCGGCGCCAAAGGGTTTGGCGAGCCCGATCCGTCCGGGCACCGTGATAGGTCCGTGCGCCATGCCGGCGCAGGCGACGGGAACGGGGCGCGAACGAGCGGCCGACTTTCGGGGCGAGCTGAGCGCCTCACTACTCGCTTCTCCTGGCGGGGTGGTTTCGTCCTGCTCACGGTGGAACGTATTCACTGACCCGGAACGAACCACCGACCGTGAGGTAGTTGCCACGCATGCCGCGAAGCCGCCGGGCGTCGACGATAGACCATTGATTGGCTCCGTTCGGATGCCAGAGGGTACCGCCCGTTTCCACCCAGTTGCTCCACACACCGTTCGAGCGCGTTGACCGCCAGAGTCTCGTAAACCCATTGCTCACCGCGTTCGTCAGCATCCACGCGTCGTCCGTGTCCAACGAAAAGGGCTGGTTCGGAAAGCCCTGAATGGTAAAGTTCGGCGCGAGCGCCAAGACTTCGGACGTCGGCACGAGGGGAATGTTTGGAGGGGACGTGATGCCCCAAATTGCCAAGGTCCTCGCGGGCGAGGTGTTCAGGACGGCGAGGCCGGACCCGAGATCCCCGTACGCGAGCCGGAACGACCTGGTGTCGGCGGCGAGCTCCCAGCGGCTCGGATCCGCGGAGCTTCGCACGTACAAGCGCCCGTCGGTGGCGAGACCGTAGAGCTCGTAGAGTCGAATCCCGAAAAAGCTCTTGCTGAGAACCGTGATCGTTCTGAGCGTGATGTTACTGCCGGACGTTGTCCTGGGCTTCATGATCGCGGTCCAGGGGGTAAAGCCCGTGAAGTTCCCGCTATCGGCGGTCGACACGAACGTCACGCCGTCGTTCCTCAGCGCGAACAACACGAGCTGCCCGGCGCCCGAGCTTTCGCCGAGCGTGAACGACTGAATCGGACGCGTGGCGTCGAACGGATCGCCGGCGCGCAAGCCGGGTCCCATCCCCGTGCCGATGCCGCTCCCGGCACCCGCTCGAATGCACATGACATGTTGGTTCAGAAACGTCTGATTGATACCCAAGAAGCACGCGAGCCCGGGAGCAACTTGGACGTTCGTCCCTTGCCCCCAGAGAACGTTCCAACAATCACGATCGCTCGAGGCCACACATTGTCGGCTCGAGCTCTGCGCCTGCGCGCCGCCCGACACCAGCGCGATCGCCGCAAAGAGCAGGCCGCCCAAACGCCGCCCGAGACCGGTCGTTCGTTGATTCGACATCGACTCATTCCTCCGTCCGAAAAGAGCCGCGCGTGCGTCGTCTCGCACGTCGCGCTGCGTCCACGGGTCTGATCACGACCCTCGTTTCCCCAGCTACGAGGCGTTCCGAAGGGCTGGTCGCTTTTTGTGGGACTCGAACCGCGTCGCATCACGTGGCCGGAGAAGGCGAACGGGTTTCGAGTCGGTGAAGCGGCCCCGAGCTGGTCGAACTGCGCCCGCCCCGTCGCAGCCGGTTACCAGCAGGAGTACAGGGTGCTCGTTTCCAAACAGCTCCCCGAGATCTTCCCCCGGATCCAGCTCATATTGTTCGCAACCGCCGCCCAGTGTCCGACACTCCGGCATAGGGACCCCGTCCCGGTGTGGTAAGACGTAACTCCGTACACCAGTAGAGCGCCGGAGGTCGCGCTCTTGAGCGGTCCACCCGAGTCCCCTTGGCAAATCTGGGGTTGCGTGCTCGTCGCCGAGAAAAAGTACTCGAGGGCGCTCGAAGAGTAGGTGGGCGTGATCGCTCCGAAGCGTCCGTTATCGTCGTTGAAATTCGTGCCGTCGTTGTAGTAACCGAAGCCGAACGTGTACATCACCACGTTGCTCGGCGTGCTTTTCGCCAAGAGGCCGGCGTCCCCCTGCGTGACGTTCTGCAGGTCTGTGTCCGAGACGAACAAGCCGACGTCGTACGACGTACCCAGCGTGTTGGACGCCGGATTGAAATAGGCAGTGACCATCGCGTCCGACAGTACGGGAACCTTACCCATCGTCTCCGAAGGGCGCCAGACCGTGATCCGCGTCCGTCCTGGATTGGGGAGCGGCTTTCCCGCCTCTACGAACGGCCTTTGCACGCAGTGGGCGGCAGTGAGAATGGTCCGCCGAGAAACGACCTGGCCCGAACACTTCTGCGAGCCCCACAAAGGCCCCCACGTGTAGATGCCGACCGCGCCAGCGCTCCTGCCCTTCCCGTTGAAGAGGGTGCCGTTCTTGAGCGCGGCGCTCTCTTCGGCCAGTGCCTGCTCCTCCGGCTCGTCGGACACCGTGCTCACACAACCCGTCGTCGACAGAGCCCACGCTGCCGTCGCCAAGAACCAGACGCGCACCCGCTTTGCGCCCATTCGCTGATCCAATCTCGATCTCCTTGAACCTGCCGCGCGCAACCTAACATCGTAGCACGCACCGCGGTCGGAGAATCGACCCGTGGCGAAAGGGCTCTAGGCGACACTGCCCGGACTGAAGTCGAGGAGACGTTCCTCGCCTCTCGAGGCCGCACGGGTTCGGGGACGGCGCCTATCCACGCTTCCGAGCGCGCGCGCGGCGTTTTGCTTGCCTTCGATCGTAAGTGCCGAGTGCGACGAGATCCAAGTGGCGCTTGTCCGCTTCGAGCTTGTGCAGGCGTTCGCGCCAGTTCCAGAGCATCAACGAGAAAAATCCGAACATTCCGAGGACGAGGGCGAGGTTCGGAGATCTCGGCCAAGCGCCGACAGCGGCTGCGCCCAATGCGAATCCGAGCGACTGAAAGAAGCCGTGGCCGATGCGCAGGTACCAGGACTTCTTTGCGTCCGCTTCCGGATCAGGAAGGTCGACCTCGATCTCCGCAGCCATGGCGCTTCGTACGTGGGACGCGCCAGGATTCTACCTTGGAGCTCGTGTGGACTCTTGATCGCAACCGGCAGCAGGCGAGTCGATGCCTTTTTCGGATCAGCCGCGAATGGCGCTCGAGGGGAAGCACGGAAAGCGGTCGTGGTCCCAGGTGGGGGCTTGGGCGCCGCTCTTGAATCCGAGGTTGTCGAAGTGGCGGCGTGCGAAGACCTGCTGGTAGTCGCGGTGGAAGGAGAACACTTCGTCGACTCCTGAATGGTAGAGCGCGTCGCCGAACGTGATCGTGACTTCGCCCGTGGGGACGCCCGTCGAGGGGAGCTCGATGCAACCGAAGGGCTGCCCGTCGATGAACAGGTAGGCACGCGCGGTCGAGAGGAAGGCGTCGAGCTTCGTCGAGCGGTCGACGCCCGTGAGCTCTCCCGCTTCCGGCATCGGCATGAGGCCGCCGCTTTCGTTCGGGTCGTCGGTGTTCGAGGGCATCTGGTACAGCTGGCTCGTCGGGCACTGGTCGTTCACCTCCCAGTAGCGGCGGCTGCAGAGCTCGAGGTCGAAATTGATCGGCCAGTTCGGCATGCCCGACGTGAATGTCTGGAGGATGATGGTGTTCACGCCGGACATGCGGCCGTGAATGGGCGCTTCGGCCTCGGACACGAGCATCTGCGGGTAGCGTCGTGCGGTCGAGAAGGCGTCGACCTCCATCGTCACGTGCAGGTACGACGACGCGGACATGGTGCCTTTCGTCGGCGGCGTCAGCCGGAACTTACCGGCGACGTCGGCTTCGATGTCGGCGTAGGTCACGAGCAACTGGCCGAGCACGGTGCCGACCGTCGTCCGCTGTTTTTCCGCGCCGAAGAGCGAGATGTCCGCAAAGTCCGAGACCTGCCGGTGCTCGCCCGTGCACGTCGGATTCGTCGGATCGTCGCAGGGCTCGTTGAAGCCGAGCGCATTGAAATCGGGAAGGGTTTCGTCGGGGCCGAACCCGGCGAACCAATCCATTTCGGGCTTCGGTCCCGGCGAGATTCTGATGAACGAGCGAGCGATCGGGCGCGGAGCGTTCGTGGCCGGGTGCTGCCCGTTCAGGAAGACTTCGCCCGTCGGTGAGGCGGCGTGGAGTTGGTCGAGCGTCATGAACGCCGGGTAGTCGACGCTTCCGCCCCCGCCCGAGGGCCTCGATGCGGAAGCCAGGACGCCCTGAAAGGGACACCCGACGTCGAGCGCCTCGACCACGAGGACGGTCTCGCCCGTGATACCCGACCACAGGAGATCGAACATCGGAAGCTCGTCGCCCTGGAAGCGGGCTCGCTCGAACCTCGGCACGCCGGCGGCGAGCTCGTCGTGCGAGCGGCCGCACGCGTTGTCGTAGAAGACGCGCATGAGCGGCACGGTGGCGGGGAGCTCCGGCGCCGCGAGGATGTTGAACGCCACGTTGCGGCCGCTGCGCGCGTTGGCTTCCGGTCCGTCCACGTAATAGAGCGGCGTGTTCGTGGCGTAGACGGGCTTCGTCAGCGCGGACGTGGCCGCGGGAATGTAGAAAGCGATGCCGTCGTCCCGCCAGCGCTGGCTCAGCAGGTCGGCACGCTCCGCTTCCGAGGTGACGTAACGCTTCACGCGCGAAGCGGCCCATCGCTGCCAATAGCAGGAGTTGTCGGCGTCGGCGCTCGGATCGCCCATCGCGTAGACGGGAATGCGCCCCTCACCGGGATTGACGTAGACGTAGCCGAGCGTCGCGTCCGCCAGCGTTCGCCGGTACCCGCTCACCGATTGTCCGTCGACCTGCGTGAAGAACGCTTCGGATTGCCGCTTGTCTCGTCCGTCCTGCGCGATGCGCGGGGTCTGGCGGTTGCCGGCGCACCGGTAGACGGCATCCTGGACCGTCACGGCTCCGTTTTCCCCCGGCGTGATGGCACTGTCCGCGGGCAAGACATAGACGCGGTAGTCCTTGGCGCCTTCGATGGGCTCGACCGAGATGCTCACGCTGTCGCCCGTCGCCGACGCCGTGACGCGTTGAAAGCTCGGCAGGGGAGGAAGCGCCGTCGTCACCGACGTGTCCGGCGTGCCCGGAACCGTGGGCAGACCGGTCGAGCCCGTTCCCGAGCTCCCGCCGGTAGCGCTACCCGCGCCGCCTCCGGTGCTCGTGCCGGAGGAGCCGCCGGAGCTAGTGCCGGCGCCGCTGCCGCCCGTGCCCGTGCCGGAGCTGCCGCTGATACCGCTCCCTCCGCTACCCGACAGGCCGCCGGTGCCCGTCGCACCGGACTTGTCCGCGGAAGGTTCGCTGCATCCAGCGAGTACGGCGAGCGTGAGGACCCCTCCCAACGACCGATACAAATGCCGCATGAGATCCTCCATTGTCGCTTCCTTTCACGAATTAAGGGCAGTTAAAGAGCCAAAAGGGGCTGAGCGGCCGTCCGGTCAGCCACGAATTCTGCTACGACAGCACTCCGCCCGCGTTGTGATCGGGCGCAATCCTCGACTCGAAACCGTACGGCCGCTGTCCCGAGAACATTACGTTCGAGCTGCGACACGCCGAGCGCATGGGATGAAATTCAGCGCAGCTCGGCGCGCCCCCGCTCGTCGGGTCGTGCCAGCGCAGAAGCTCGGCGTACGAACCGCGCGATCACTCGACGTGATCGCGCGGGCTCGCACTCAGGGATAGTTGAAGTGCAGCGGAGGCGCTTCGCCTTCGACGACGTAGCGGAAGCGCTTGCTGAACTCGTCGGGGCTAAGGTTCGCGATCTTCGCGATCTTGTCGAGCTCTGCCTTGTCGTCGAAGTCGTCCTTGCGCAGGCGGATCATGTAGCGGCGCGCAATCTTGTAGCTCTCGGTGTCGATATCGACCATGCGCACGCGGGTGCGGCCCGTCTTCGGATCGAGCATGTTCGAGAACTTGATGGGGCGGAACTTGCCCTGCTGGATCGTCACCATGGCGCCCGAGCCGCCTTCGATCAGGTACTTCGCGGCGCAGTAGCCGAGATCGCGCGTGTACTCCTGATCGAACGGGATCGGCTCCGTGCAACGGAGCTCGTAGCCGATGTTCTTCGCGACGATCGTAATCTTGACGCCGAGCTCCTTGAGCTTCTGCTGCACGCGGTCCTTGATGATGGGACCGAACTCGACCTCGGCCATGCGGATGTGACCGTGCTCGTCGAGCTCGACATCGCCGGCGACCGACTTCAACTCTTCCTCGGTCAGGTGCTCGACGAGGCCTTCGGCGAGCACGGCGACGCCGTCCGTGCGGCCGTGCGAGAGGCGCTTCAGCATCGCGC
>DASUTR010000695.1:0-3812 GCA_036374535.1 Polyangiaceae bacterium | reverse complement strand
TCGCCCCGGTAATCCCGCAGCGCTTGTCGAAATCTTCGAACGACTCGTTCGCGCGCGGCTCTTCGCAATCGGCGCCGGACGGCGGCGTAGCGGACGGCGCGGCGCTCGCTGAGGGAGCCGGCGCTGCCCCGGTAACGCTGCAGCGCTTGTCGAAGTCGTCGAAACTCTCCCCCTCGCGCGGCTCCTCGCAGTCGGCGGGCGGTGCCGTGGGAACGGACGGCGCGCTCGGACTCGGAACGGTCGCGGACGCCGTGGGCGGAGGCGGCGCGCCGCTCGGCGGGACACGCGCCGTTTCCGCGGCTGCCGAGCCGATCGTGAGGCTCGGCACGTACGTCGTGACGATGAGCGCGATCACGAAGATGCCGATGAACGGGAGCACCAGCCGATAGAGATCCGGCACGGGCCGATTGAAGCGGAACCCCGCGATGAAGAGGTTCAACCCCATCGGCGGCATCAAGTAACCGATCTCGAGATTCAAGAGAAAGATGATGCCGAGATGGTACGGGTTGATGTCGAAGTGGAGGGCGATGCCCATGATGAGCGGCACCACGACGACGATCGCCGAGAAGATGTCCATCAACATCCCGACGACGAGCAGGAACAGGTTCAGCGCGAGCAGAAACGTAATCGGTGAATCGATGATGCCGCCGGCACTCTTGCCCTGGCGCGCGAGCGCGTCCACCGCTTCACGGCACGTCGCGAGCGAGTCGGAGTGCGCGGCGAGGTACTCCTGCGCCGGCGGCCCGCACGTGAGCGCCTCGAACAAGCGATCCGCCGTCTGCGCCTGCACGAAGTAGAAGGTCAGCACGGTCGCGGCGCAGAGCTTCACGAAGATGGCGCCGACGAGCACCATCGAGTCGGGCACGATGCGCGGCAGATCGCGCGTGAGCGAGAGGTCCTTGTAAAGAAACACCTCGATCACGAGAACGTAGAAAGCCGTGAAGGCCGCCGCCGTTACCGGGCTGAAAACGCCCGTGAAGAGCCCGCCGAGCAAGAAGAGCGGCAAGAAGAGCTCCCACTTCGCCTCCCAGAGCGCATCGCGCGCTTCCTTCGCGTCGAAGCGAGAGCGCGGCACCTTCGAGCGCAGGCCGACGATGACGCAGTAGACGATGAGGAGCCCGATGAGCAGGAGCCCGGGACGAATCCCGGCGAGCAGGAACTTGTCGAGAGCGAGCCGCTCCTTGCCCGGCGGCATCTCTTGCAGGCCGGCGACGATGCCGTACACGATGAGGGGCAGGCACGGCGGGAACGTGATGCCGAGCGCGCCGCCCGTCGTGACGAGCCCGAGCGAGAATTTCTCGGGGTAGCGATCCTTGAGCAAGGCGGGCAAGAGCAGCCCGCCGATCGCGACGATGGTGATGCCGCTCGCACCGCTGAAAATCGTGAAGAACGCGGAGGCGAGCACGCACACGATGCCGAGCCCGCCCGGAGCGAAGCCGAGAAACGCCCGCGCGACGCGCACGAGCCGCTGCGGCGTCTTCGACTCGCTCATCAAGTAGCCCGCGAGCGTGAAAACGGGGATCGTCGGCAGCACGCTCATGCGCGCGAAGTGCGGGCCGAGCACGTCCTCGACGGCGTTCGGCAGCGACATGGCGGGCACGGTCTCCGAACCGTGCGTCCAGAGAAACAACGCGAGCCCGCCGAGGAAGCTGAAGAGCGGCGCCCCCATGAGCGCCATCACGGCGAAGAAGGCGACTCCCCAACCGATCGGAATCGATGGAATCTTCTGAATGCCCGCCCACGACACGGCGACGACGGCGACGACGGCGAGCGCCGCGAGCGCGATGTCGCGGCCGGTCGCGCCGACGGCGTGCATCGCGACCGAGGGCGCGGGCGCCGCGTACGAGCCGGTGCGGCGCTTGCGCTGGACGAGCGGCACGACGAGCACCACCGCGGCGAGCACGACGCCGATGGCGAGCGGTCCCATGACGGTCGAGCCGAGCCCGGCCGCCGCGAGCACGACGAGCGCCCCGAGCGCGATGCCGATTTCGGTGGGCGTCGCCTGGGAAACGGGCGCGACGCGTTCGACCTCGGGATCGAGCGCGTGAGGCGCGGGCTCGGGCTCGTTCGTCTTGGCGATGACGGCGAGCCACTCGTGAAATGCGTGCAGCAGCAGCCGCACGCCGATCAGCACGAAGCCGCCGGGGATCACGAACTGGAACTCGTAGCTGCGATCGATGGGCGAGCCGGCGATGCCGCGCTCGGCGAAGAGCCGCACTTGCTCGTGCGAGGTCGCGACTTGATCGAGAAGCGCGTGGTAAACGCCCTGTGCGAGCGCGAACGCCACGAGCGCGCCGAAAGTCGATGCCGTCGCGACGACGGCGCGCCGCACGCGGTCGGGAAGCAGCCGCCCGAGCGCGTCGATGGCGAGGTGACGCCGCTCGCGCGTCGCGAAGCTCGCCCCGAGAAACGCCGCCCAAATCGCGCCGTGCAGCATCACGTCGCTCGCCGACTGGAGGAGCGCGCTCTGGATGCCGAAGAGCTCCGCCGCGGACGCCGCGACGGCGAACAGCACCATCACCGCGACGACGACGAGGCAAAGGCTCGTCTCGGCGAGCAAGACGCCGCGATCGACGACATCGAGCGGACGCAGGAATCGCGCGGGCTTCGCGCTCGGGGCAGCTCCGGCCATGAGCTCCGTTCAATGCCAGAAACCCGCCGCGAACGGAACCCCGCCGCTTCGGTCGATCGCGCTCGCGCTCGCGAGCTACCGTGCGCCGGATTACCCGTTTCGAAGATCGCGTCGGGTTCTCGGAACGGCCAACGCTGGAAACGTCGCGCGCCGGGCGAACTTTGCCGTCGCCACTCGAATCCTCCAGGCTCGGATCCCGGACGACGAGACGCTCGAGCCGGCGCCGGGCTACGTCACTTCGCGAACGTCATCACGCGGTCGACGAGCGCGCGGTCGGCGATCTGCCCCACCAGGCGCTCGCGCACCTGCTTGCCGGCTTCGAGCCACGCGGCCTTGTCGCTTTCGGACGGCGTGAGCACCTTGATGTTGCGCTCTTTGAGCGTCGCGAGCGCCTTGTTCTCGTCGTTCCTGAGGTTCTTGCGCGCGAGCGCGTGAAACTGCGCCGCGGTCTCCGTCATGATCGTCTTGTGTTCGGGCGTGAGCGCTTCCCACTGCTTCTGGCCCATCACGGTACCGCCGATGACGATGGTGAGCGGCATGTCGAGCATGTGCGAAACGCGCGACGACCACTGCAGCGCAACCGCGGCGACGGGCGTCGTGATCACCGTGTCCACGCGGTTCGTCTGAAGCGCGCCGAGCACCTCCGGCAGCTGGAGCGGCACCGGATTCGACTTCACGACCTTGAAGAACTCGGGCAAGACCAGATCGTCACGCCACACCCAGGGCTTGCGGGGCGCGAGATCGGCCGGCTTCGTCACGGGGTGGGTCGAGAGCACGCGCGACATGCCGACGTCGGCCCAACCGAGGAGCTGAAAGCCCGCCTGCGCGAACTTCGGATTCATTTCGGGGGTGATGGCGTCACGCGCCTTGTCGAGCTGCTCGTACGAGCGAAGGATGCCCGGCATCTGGAAGACGAGCGCGGGGCGATGGATCTGCGCGAGACCGACGGCCGTGACCGCGGCGCCGTCGAGCCGTCCGTTCCGGATCTTGCGAATCACCTCCGACTCGTCACCCTGCACGCCGCCGGAATAGAAGCGAAGCTGCAGCGAGCCGTTCGAGCGGCGGCGGATCTCGCGATTCCACGCCTCGAACACCTTCATCCACGTCGAGCCGGGCGGCGCGAGCGTCGCAATCGAGAGCGTCTTGGCGGCGGCGGCAGGCTTGTCCTCGGCGGAGCTCT
>DASUTR010000694.1:0-5373 GCA_036374535.1 Polyangiaceae bacterium | reverse complement strand
GACGTGAGGCACTCCGGATTGAGGGGCTCGCAGACGTCGTTCGCGCAGCGATTGCCGCAGCAATCGGAGTTTTCCGAGCAGGCCCCGTCGTCGGAGACGCACTCGTCACCCGCGCAAATGCCGCCGTCGCAACGCAGGTTGCAGCAATCCGTCGGAACGGCGCAGCTCTCGCCGGGATCACCGCAAATCGTGATCGACGATTCGCAGCGATTCGTCGTGGGGTTGCAGAGATGCGAGCAGCATTGCTCGTCGCTCGTGCAGAGCTCCGCGTAGACCTTGCACGTCGGACCGCCGCCGGCGCCCGAGCCACCGTTCGACGAGCCACCGGTCGCAGCGGAGCCGCCGTTGCCCGAGCCCCCGCTCGCGCCGGAGCCGCCGTTGCCGGAACCCGCGTCGGCGGCGTTGCCGCCTTCGTTTCCGTCGCCGGCGCTCGTGCCGCCGACACCGGGGTCGCCGCCGTCGCCGCCGGTCGCAGCCGAGCCCGCGCTTCCGCCGCGCGCGGTCGACCCGCCGTTGCCGATGGCGCCGCCGGCTCCGCTCGAGCTCGTTCCGCCTTCGGCCGGACCACCGGCTTCTCCGTCGTCGTCTCGCGAAAAGCGCGTGGAGCTATTCGAGCCACACGCCGCCGCTATTCCCGCCACGGCCATAACGGCCGCAAAAACCGCTTTCAAACGCATCGCGTTTCCTCGATTGCGAGGGGGACACCTCTGCACTCGGGGTTCAGTGGACGGCCACCCTCCCGCATTATGAAGACGTAAGCTTTTGGCCCCGATGTAAGGGCCCGTGTGCCGGTCGCCTACTCAACGAGACACGGGTGACGTGAAAACGGGCGTGCTCTTCGGCGCACCGAGTCCGACGTTCGGAGCCTCGCCGCCCTTCTTCAACATGCGCCGGGCGGGAACCGCTTCGAGCCAGCGCACCATCCAGCGAAGATCGGGCACGGTCTGGAGGATGGTCTTACCGAGCATCAAGAGCGGGACGGCGAGCAGCGCTCCGAGAGGTCCCCACATGAAGCCCCAGAACAGCATGCCGAGCAGCACGACGAGCGGCGACAGGCCGAGCGTTTGTCCGAGGAGCTTCGGTTCGAGCAGGTTGCCGACGACGGCGTTGATGAGCACGTAGGCGCCCGCGACGGCCAGCGCTGCGCCTGCGCCCCGATCGGCGAACGTCACGAGCACTGCGGGGACCATCGCCACCGCCGCCCCGATGTTCGGAACGAAATGGAGCACGAACAAGAGGAGCGCGAGAAAGAGCGCGAGCTCGATCCGGAAGGCGTGGAGCAAGAAGAACACGAGCGTTCCTGCGATCGTGCTCGTCAGCACTTTGACGAGCAGGTACTTTTGCGTCTCGCGCACGATGCGGTCGATGCGCGCGAGCTGCTCGGTCGCGTTGTGTGACTGCGCGCGGAACTTGTCGCCGATGAGGCTGAGCTCCCAGAGCACGAAGAACACGACGAACAGGACGACCGCGGCGTCCGACGCGATGCTCGCGACGCTCTCGGCCAAATCGGTGAGCATGGAGCCGAGGTTTTCGGTGTGCGCCGACGCGATGCGCGCGCGTCCCGTGGGCATGTGCGTGAGCGAATGGCCGACGGAGGCCATGAACGCGGAAAATTCGTCGATATAGAGCGGCAGGCGCCGTTCTACGTCGCCAGCGGCGACGTAGAGCAATCCGCCGAACAGGGAGATCACCCCGATGTCGAGCGCGAGCACGAAGAGGGCGCCGAGGAGCGCCGGCACGCCGTGCCGCGAGAGCCAGATCACGCCGGGAGCCGAAATGGCGGCGACCATCACACCGAAGACGACCGGCGCGAGGAGCGCGCCCGCGGCTTTCATGCCCGCGAGAATGACGACGAGCGCCGCTAGCGAAGCCAGAAGACGCCAGCGGCGCTCCATCGTCGTCGTATCCCTCAGATGCGCGACCGGCGCGTGCTGGCAAAGATACCGAGCAAGAGCAGCGCGCCGATGATGCTACCGATCCAGCCTGCCGCGACCGGTTCGCCAGGGCCCCTACCGAAAAGGAGGGTGCCGAGGAAGCCGCCGAGCAGCGACCCGGCCATACCGAGCAGCGACGTGAGGACGATGCCGATGCTCTGACGGCCCGGCATGAGCGCGCGCGCGATCAAGCCGATGATCAGACCGAAAATCAGAAACCCGATGAAATGCATGACGTTGCTCCTCGAGACCGGGGAGAGCACGTCCCATGCCAGGGCTCGCAAACGCCGACTCTTCACTCGCACGCGGCATTCACGACACGGTCGAGCGAGGCAATGCGCCTCAACGTCGCACTTTGTCAGAGATCACGCGTCGCCGCGCTTGCGCGCCCGGCTCGGCGTCACCTTCAGCGGCGCGTCCACGGCGCGTGAGATCGCATGTTTTCCGAAGCGTTCGGTGATGGCGTCGAGGGCAGGACCCAGGCGGTCGGGCTTGGCCCGGCCGAAGAGGTCGAGCTGTTCGTTGCGTCCGCCCGAGAGGTTCGAAAGCGAAACACCGAGCAGTCGTAACGGCTCGTCGAGCTTTGCCGAGTCGAAGAGCGCGATCGCCGTTCGGCGGATGACCGCGCCGTCGTCGGTCGGGCGCGCGAGCGTCTTGCTGCGACTCACGATGGGATAGAAGGGCTCGCTCGTTTCTCCGGCGAAGCGCGCGATGCGCGTCCCGCGCGCCCGGCCGAGCTTCATTTTGACCGTCACGGTGCGGCCCGCGTAGCCGTCGTGCCGCAGCCGCCTCGCGACCGCCTCGGCGTGCGCGGTGAGCGCGCCGGTCACCACGTCTCGATCGGATACGTCCTCTTCGAACGTGTTTTCCTCGCCGTACGATTTCGGCTCGCGCCGGCTCTCGACGGGGCGGTCGTCGTCGCCGCGCGCGAGCGCCTGGAGCGCGGGGCCGCGGGGACCGATCGCCCGAACGAGCGCCGACTCGTCGTAACCGCTGAGCTCTCGAAACGTCGTGATGCCCAGCGCTTCGAGGTGCCGCCCGAGAACGGGTCCGACACCGAACAGCCGCCGTATCGGCAGCGGATCGACGAGCGCGCGCACGCCGCTCGATTCGACGAGCACGAGGCCGTCGGGCTTGCCGAGCGTGCACGCGATCTTCGCGACGAGCTTGTTCGGCGCGACGCCGACCGACACCGTGAGCTCGGTCGCCTCGAAGACCGCGCTCTTCAGAGCCACGGCGAGCTCGCGCGGTCCGCCGAACAAGCCGACGGATCCGGTCACGTCGAGGAACGCCTCGTCGAGGGCAAGCGGCTCGATCTCGGGCGTGAAGCGCTCGAACACGGCGTGCACCTCCGCCGACACGGCCGCATAGTGCTCGATGTTCGAGGGAAGGAAGACGCCGTGCGGACAGCGACGGCGCGCCTCGAACCCGGGCATGGCCGAGCGAACGCCGAACTCTCGCGCTTCGTACGAGGCGGCCGCCACGACGCCGCGCGCGGACGACGCACCGACGATCACGGGCTTGCCGCGGAGCTCGGGGTGATCGCGCTGCTCGATCGACGCGTAGAATGCGTCCATGTCCGCGTGGAGGACCCAGCGACCGCCGCGCACCGTCATGGCGCTACTTCTTCGAAACGAGACGCGCGCGAATCTTGGCGACGGCGTCGAGGAAGCGCTCGGACTCGGCGGGACACACGGCGGGACAGGGCAATTTCTTCTTCTTGCCGCAGCCTTTCTTCGTCGTGGCGCCGAGCGGAGCGAGGATGGTGGCGCTGCGCTCGTCTCCGACGGCGATGGCGCGCTCGAGGAGCGGCACGCGCGCGGAGCACGAGGCGGCTTTGCGGAGGTCGTTGGCGACGAGCAACGCCGGGCTCGATTTGGCGCGTACGGCCTCGGACGCCAAGAGCTCGTCCGCCTTCACGGAGGCGCGCGCGTCCGTGAGCGTGAGCTCGTAGAGCAGGTCGGGACCCGCGCTCCCCATGCTCTCGGCGAGCAGCGGGAACGCTATCGCGGACGCTTGTCCGGGAGTCGCCGCCGCGCGCTTCACGAGAAAGCGCACGTCTTTGTCCTGCGCCTGCTCGGGGGCGACTGCGAGCAGGCGCTTGGCGATGGTCATCGCGTCGACGAGTCCATTGGCGCGGCTCGCGAAGGCGAGGAACAGCGCACGCAGCACGGCGGGATCGTTCGGGTAGCGCTCGGCGAGCGGCTGGAGACCGTCAACGCCCTTTTCGCTCGCCTTCGCGAGCTCTTCGGCCGTCGCACGCGGACCGAGATCCACTGGTGCGCTCGGCGGCGGCCCGGCGCTCGGCGGAGTGACGGGCACGTCAGCACGCGCCGCGTTTTCGGGCGCGGGCGCCGCCGCGCGCGGCGTGGCAGTCGCGGGACGCTCGGCCTCGGGTTCCGCCGTCGCAGCGATGGGTGCGAGCTTCTCGGAGCCTCGCTGCCAGGCGAAACCCCGGGACTGGACGAGAGCCGCCACGAGCACGCCGCTCGCGAACAGCGCCGGGCTGAGCCAGCCGACGAAGCCGCCGCGCCGAGTCAGCCGGTAGCGGAGAACCGTGACGCTCGCCATCACGAGCGAAACGACGAGAAGCAACAGGTTCCAGCCCGCCCAGCCGCTCTGCGCCGAGCGTCCGATCGGCAGCAAGACGTCGAAGCGACTGGCAACGTCCGCCAGGAAGCGCACGGCGAGACTTCCGACCCCGTACGAGACGATCGCCCAGAACACGGCGCCCCGCACCGACTCGAGCAACTCGAGAACGCGTGCGTGGTTGTTCCAGATCGTTTTCTTGACCGCGCGCATGAGCAGCACGCCCGGGGTGAGCAGCGTGCCCGCGATCGCGAGGAACGCGAGCACGATCTCGAAACGCGTGAAGCGAAGCGTGCCCGTGAGGAGCTCGATGCTCGGAAGCGCGCTCGAGACCCCGACGATGAGCAGCGTGATGGCCACGAAACCCATCATCAAGAGCCGAGGGCGCGCGAGGCTCACCGCGCGCGCGTCGGCCTGCAAGAGCGCCCGCAGATCGTGGCCGGTGCTCTTCTTTCCGGACGACTCGACGAGACGCTCGTCCATGCTCGCGAAAGGCTCGAGCGCTTCGCGCAGCTCGGTCATCGTCCGGTAACGATCCTCTTTCTTTCGCGCCATGGCGCGCTGGATGACGAGCTCGAGATTTTCCGGGATATCGGGGTTGAGCGAGCGCGGCTGTGGGGCTTCGCCGGTGAGCACGGCGAGCACGACGCCCTGCAACGTTTCCGCCTCGAACGGCGGGCGGCCCGTGAGCACGGCGAAGAGCACTGCGCCCACGCCGTAAACGTCCGTCTGGTGATCGACTCCGGTACCCTGCGCCTGCTCGGGCGCCATGTACGCGGGCGTCCCCATGATGACGCCGGTCTGAGTGAGCTGCGTTCCGGGCGCGTCCATCACTCGCGAGAGGCCGAAG
>DASUTR010000693.1:0-7685 GCA_036374535.1 Polyangiaceae bacterium | reverse complement strand
TGCCGAGCGCGTAGCGCGCGAACGAGTCGGCGGCACCGGACTTGACGGACTGCTCGAGAAACGCGAGACGCTTGTTCACGTCGGGCATGGCGAGGCGAGTCTCGCCTAGGCGCGCTCGAGGTAGCTCGAAACGATGCGCCGCGAGCCGTGGGGGCCGAAGCGGGCGACCACGATGGGCGGCGTACCGCCCTCGACGCGCTCGACGACGCCACGACCGTAGCGGCGGTGTCGCACGCGGTCTCCGGGCCGGAGCTGGCCGCCGCCCTCGTCGTCGAATACCTCTTCGTCGCGCTCGACGACGCGAGTGCCGGGCGCGAGCGCCGGCCCCGTGGAACGGTACGCCGTCACCGTCACGGGGCGGGTCGGCGGCATCCACGAGCTTCGCTGCGTCATCATCGAGTCGCGGCGCGCCATCGTCTGGCCCTCGTGCTTCACGACGGCTTCCGGAATGTCGCCGAGAAAGCGGCTCGGCTCGAGCCAGCGCGTCGTCCCGAAGAGCGAGCGCATCGACGCGTGGGTGATGACGAGCCGCTCGCGCGCGCGGGTAATCGCCACGTAGGCGAGCCGGCGCTCTTCGTCGAGCTCCTCCGGCTCGCGACCGCTCACGCCCTTGTACGGGAAAATCTCCTCTTCCATGCCCGTGATGAAGACGGCGTGGAACTCGAGCCCCTTCGCCGTGTGGACGGTCATGAGCGACACCTTGGGCGCGTCCTCGAGCGAGTCGACGGCGGCGGCGAGCGTGATGCGTTCGAGCCAGCCGCCGAGCGTCGCGGGCTCGTCGGACTCCGACGCTTCGTCTTCGTAGTCCGCGATCGCACCGACGAGCTCTTCGAGGTTTCCGAGTCGAGCATCGCTCTCGGCGTCGTCGGCTTCGACGAGGAGCTTCCGGTAGCCCGTCTCGTCGAGGACGCGTTCGGCGAGGGCGCTCGGGCTCTCGGCCGTCGCGCCGCGCCGCAGACTCTCGATGAGCGTTCGGAAGCCCTCGAGCTTCTTCTTCGCGGCGGTCGGTGCCTCGCCCGAGCGGAGCGCGTGCTCGATCGCTTCGTACAGGCTGAGCGTGTTCTCGGCGGCGAGGTTCTTCAGAAGGTCCACCGTCTTGTCGCCGATGCCTCGCGCCGGAACGTTGATGATTCGCTCGAGGTCGGCGTCGCTCTTCGGGTTCAAGACCAGGCGCAGGTAGGCGACCAGGTTCTTTACTTCGGCGCGCTCGAAAAAGCGCATGCCGCCGATGATCTGATAGGGAACGTTCTGCGCCCGGAGCGCTTCTTCGAGCGCGCGCGACTGGGCGTGCACACGGTAGAAAATCGCGACTTGGTCGGCGCGCACGCCGCGCGCCATGAGCTCCTGGATCGTCTTCACGACGTGCGCCGCTTCCTCGCGCTCGTCGCGCACGGCGCGCACGACGACCTTGTGGCCCTCCGGCGAATCCGTCCACAGCTTTTTCTCGACGCGGTCGCGAGCTTGCGCGATCACGCCGAGCGCGGCGGCGACGATGTTCTTCGTCGAGCGGTAGTTTTGCTCGAGCTTCACGACGGTCGCGTCGGGAAAATCCTGCTCGAAGCTGCGAATGAGCCGCACGTCGGCGCCGCGCCATCGGTAGATCGACTGATCGTCGTCGCCGACGACGCACAGGTTTCGCGTGTTGACCGAGAGCGCGCGCACGATGCGGTACTGCACGAGGTTCGTGTCCTGGAACTCGTCGACCAGGACGTGCGAGAAACGGCCGCGGATTTCGTCGCCCGCGACGGCCTTGGGGTCTTCGGCGACGCGCATCACGTAAAGGAGGAGATCGTCGAAATCGACTGCGTTCGCGCGGCGAAGCGCGCCGTGATAGCGCTCGTACACGTCGCGCGCGGAAGCCGTGAGGTCGCTCCTCGGGTCGCCCGGCAAGCGGCCTTCGCGCTTCTCGCGGCTCACGAGCGAGAGCACGGCCTTCGGGGGAAACGCTTCGTCGTCGACGCCGAGCTCCTTCAGCACGCGGCTCATGATCGCCTTCTGATCCGAGTCGTCGTAGATGACGAAATCTTTTCCGAGCCCCGCCTCCTGGTGATAACGACGGAGCAGGCGCGAGCACACGGCGTGGAACGTTCCGATCCAGAGATCGCGCACGACCTCGGCGCCGGCGAGTCCGACGAGCCGCTCGCGCATCTCGCCCGCCGCTTTGTTCGTGAACGTGACGGCGAGAATGCGCCACGGCGGAACGCCGTGGTTCGCGAGCAGGTTCGCGATTCGGTAGGTGATGACGCGCGTCTTGCCGCTGCCCGCCCCCGCGAACACGAGGAGCGGACCCGTGCCGTGGATCACGGCTTGCTCTTGCGGCGCGTTCAGGCGGGACAAGGTGCCGGGATACCAGCGCGGGCCGCTGGGCGCACGGGCCCGCGGGCCGGCACCGTCATAATCCGCGCGTCTCCGCCCCACTCACTCGACGTGAAGCCCATGAATCCCACGAGAATTTCGACGATCGGTCCGTTCCGAGTCGCGTCCGCGCTCCTTTTTTCGACGCTTCTCGCCGTCACCGCGTGCGGTGACGACGGCGAGGGCGACGGCGACGGCGACAACGGCCCGAACCGTCCGGAGGACACGGGTGCCGCGTGTGAAGCGCCGTCGGATTGCTACCCGGACGTTTCCGACGGCGACCTCAGGGGCGACGCCGTGTGCATCACGCGCGTCCGCGACGGCTACTGCACGCACACGTGCGAGATGGACACCGATTGCTGCGCCGCCGAGGGCGAGTGCGACTCCGGGCTCACGCAGGTGTGCTCGCCGTTCGAATCGATGGAGGGCCTGCACTGCTTCGTGAGCTGCGAGAGCGCGGACGTCGCGGGCGCGCCGGACGCGGCCGACGAGCAGGACTATTGTCAGAAAAAAGCGAGCCCCGACTTCATCTGCCGTTCGTCGGGCGGCGGCTCGGCGAACCGCAAGATTTGCGTTCCGGGGGACTGCGGCGTCGGAGCACGCTGTAGCGACGACGCGGACTGCGCGACGGATCTCGACTGCGTGACGGGTTTCGACGGCGGCTACTGCACCCTGCGCGGGTGCTCCGCGAACGCCGATTGTCCCGGCGATTCCCTGTGCGTCACGTCGGGCGGCGATAACTACTGCTACCGACCGTGCGCCGGAGCGTCGGATTGCTCGTTTTGCCGCAATTCGGACGCGCCGGCGAGGTGCTCGGACGACGTGACGTTCGCCGAGGACGGTACGGCAGGCAGCGTTTGCGTTCCTGGATAGCGTTCGTCGCCGCGACCCCGGGTTTGTTTCGACGCCGGCTTACCGCGATGGTATCCATCGGGCGTCATGTTGGAAGCTCCGATTCCGGCTGACGAGGCGAGGCGGCTTTCTCTACTGAAGGCCTGCAACATCCTTTACACGCCCGAAGAGGAAGCGTTCGACGACGTGGCGCGGCTCGCCGCGGACCTATGCGGTACGGAGATCGCGCTCATCACGCTCGTCGACTCGGATCGGCAGTGGTTCAAGGCGCGCGTGGGCGTCGAGCAGACGGGCACGTCGCGCGACCTCTCGTTTTGCGGCCATTGCATCCACCACCGGAATCCCTTCGTGGTCGAGGACACGCACGGCGACCCGCGTTTCGCGGACAATCCGCTCGTCGTCGGCGATCCTCACATCCGCTTCTACGTCGGCGTTCCGCTCTTGCTCGACGGGGGCTCTTCCGTCGGCGCGCTGTCCGTCGCCGATCGCATGCCACGAACCATCACCGATCGTCAGCTCCGCTCGCTCGAGTCGTTGGCGCGGCAGATCTCGCGTGAGCTCCGGCTGCGGCGCGAACTCGCGCGCGCGAGCAAGCGCCCTCCGCCCGAGTATCCCGTCGGTCCCGGCATGATCATCGACGGCCGCTTTCGCATCGTGCGTGCGCTCGGGCGCGGCGCGGTCGGCGCCGTGTTCGAGGCGCACGATCCCGACGGTCAGCGTGTCGCCATCAAGGTATTGCACGGAGAATGGCGGGCGAACGAAGCCGTGGTCGAGCGGTTCGCGCGCGAGGCTCGCGTCCTCATGCGGCTCACGAACCCACACGTCGGAAAGCTCATCGACGTGGGCAACCTGGAGGAAGAGCAGGGCGACCTGCCGTACCTCGTGCTCGAGTTCCTGGAGGGCAGCGATCTCGACGAGCACATCGTGCGAAACGGGCGGCTCCACTACCGGCAGGCGTTCGACTGGGGCGCGGACGCGTGCGAAGGCGTCGCCGAGGCGCACGAGCTCGGCGTCGTTCACCGCGACCTGAAGCCGTCGAACCTGTTTCTCGCCGACGAAGGGGGTGCCCCCTTCGTCAAGGTGCTCGATTTCGGCATCGCCGCGGGTGAACCCACCGGCGGCTCGGTCAAGCTCACGCACGTCGAAGCGCTGCTCGGCTCGCCCGCGTACATGGCGCCCGAGCAGATGATGTCGTCCGCCGACGTCGACGCGCGCAGCGACATCTGGTCGATGGGAGCGCTCCTTTACCACGCCGTGACCGGCAAGCTGCCGTTTCCCGGTGCGGGTCACCTCGAGATCTTCTCGAAGGCAATGACGCGGCCCCCCGCGCCGCTCCGCGCGCACGTCAAAGAAGCCCCTCCCGAGATCGAAGCGGTGATCTTGAAATGCCTGCGAAAACAGCGCAGCGACCGCTACGGATCGATGCGCGAGCTCGCTTCGGCGTTGCGCTCCGCTGCGGTCCCGTGAACGCTCGGCGGCCTTGAAGCCCCTCGTCGAAAGGCTCCGTCCGCGCGGCGCGCTCGCCTGGGCGTTCGCGGCGCTCGGCGCGGTCGCGCTCCTCGCGGCGCTCGGCGTGACGCTCACGATGCTCTGGCTCGTCGACTACGACGGCATCGGCCGGCTCGGCGTGTTCGGCCTGATGTTCGCGCCGCAGCTCGTCGTCGTCGCACTCGTCGCGCTCGGTGTCGCGATCTTCGCTCGGCGAAAACGCGCGCTCCTCGCGGCCTCGGCGTTCGGCGCGACGTTCGCTCTCCTGAGCGTCATGGGAGCGTGGCCGACGGTCGCGCAACGCGCCTACGCCGCCGAATCCGGGGCAACGGTGTCGGCGGCTTCCGCGTTCGTTCCGGAAATTTCGGGGTATGCCGCAGGCGAGAGCGTGACGTACGCGGTCGCGCCCGACGGAAAGGGGCTCTTGCTCGACGTATGGCGCGCGCGGGGAGCGCCCGAGGGCAAGCTCCGTCCGGCGATCGTGAAGGTTCACGGCGGCGGCTGGAACCACGGCTCGCGCGGCGAGGGCGCCAAGTGGACCGAACTTTTCACGGCGCTCGGCTACGAGGTGTTCGACATCGACTACCGGAAGCCCCCGCCCGAACGCTGGCGCGACGAGGTGGCGGACGTGAAGTGCGCGATCGGCTGGGTGAGCGCGAACGCCGTGAAGTACTCCGTCGATCCCTCTCGCATCAGCGTGATGGGCTACTCGGCGGGTGCGAATCTAGCCATGCTGGCGGCGTTCAGCATGGGAAATCCGATGCTGCCGCCCTCGTGCCCCGTGGACCCGGTGGCGATTCGCGCCGTCGTGAACTTCTACGGCCCCTCGCGCATGAACAAGCTCTACGCAACGACGGGCAGCCGGCGCTACGTCCATGCCATGATGCACGCGTACATCGGCGGAGATCCGGAGACGTACTCGGGGCGCTACGACCTCTTGTCCCCCTTCCGGCACGTGACCCGGAGGAGTCCTCCGACCATCACGCTCCACGGGGAGGCGGACCGCGTCGTTCCCGCGGCACAAGCGAGGCTCCTCCACGAAGCGTTCGAAGACGCCGGCGCTCACCACGAAATTTACCTGTTTCCATGGGCCGATCACGGTTTCGACGTCATTTGGGGTAGCTTTGCTACGCAGACCGCGCGCGAAAAGATCAGAGCCTTTCTCGGGAAGTTCGGGTGAAAAAGTACCTCGTCTGGTTCGTCGTCGCCGCCAACGTCGCGGTCGTCGCCGTGGCGCTGGCGCTGCCCGTGCTCGTCGTGCCGCTCGCCGTGTGCGCGACGCTACTCGCCGTCGCGCTCGCCTACGCCACGCGGGCGGGCGCCACCGAATCGGACGGTGGCGAGCGAACGAACGCGGTGCCGAAGGCCGCGCTACCCCTCAACTACGAGCTCAGGGAACGAATCGCCGGCGGCACGATGGGCGACGTGTTTCGGGCTCGGCACCAGACGCTCGGTCGCGACGTCGCGTTCAAGCGCATCAAGCAGGGCACCATCGACGACGAGGACACGCGCCGGTTCGAGCGTGAAGCGCGCGTGCTCTCGTTGCTCAAGAGCCCTCACACCGTCGAGGTTTACGACTTCGGGGTGACGCCGGACGGTGAGCTCTTCTACGCGATGGAGCTCCTCGACGGCATCGATTTGCAAACCGCCGTCCGGGAGCACGGCCCCATGCCGCCGGAGCGTGTGGTTCATCTGCTCGTGCAAGCGTGCTCGTCGCTCGCCGAAGCGCACGAGCAGGCGCTCGTGCACCGCGACATCAAGCCGGCAAACCTCATGATTTGCCGCTACGGCGGGGATTTCGATTTTCTCAAGATCCTCGATTTCGGCCTGGTGAAGAAGCCGGCCGGTCGCGAATCGATGGCCGCCGTCACGAATCCCGCGACCGTGCTCGGAACACCCGCGTACCTCGCGCCCGAGAGCATGGGCGGGAGCACGTTCGTGGACCATCGGGCCGATCTCTACGCCCTCGCAGCGGTCGCTTTCTGGCTGCTCACGGGGCGGCTCTTGTTCGAGACGGACAAGCCGCTCGTGATGGTGAAAATGCACCTCACCGACCCGCCCCCGAAGGCCTCCGAGCACAGTCCGTTCGAGATCCCGGGGGCGCTCGACTCGCTCTTGCTCGATTGTCTGCAGAAGAAGCCGGAACAGCGCCCGTCGAGCGCCGACGTGATTCGGCGCCGGCTCGAGGAGATCCCGCTCGCTGCTCGCTGGGATCGCGATCGCGCGGCCGCCTGGTGGAAAGAGCGACCGCTCGCGCCGCGAGTCGCGTCGAGGTAGTTTGTCGTCCCGAGCGCGGCGCAGTGCTTCGCTCGTGCGCGTCGAGCCCGAGGGCGTCATCGTTCCGCCGGCGTGCGCCTGTTGCGGGGCCGAAGCCGGCTCGAGCGACGTCGCGCGTTTTTCCGGCGGCCGCGAGCTTTTCGTCGGCTACTGCGACGAGTGCCGAAGGCACCAGGGCTCGGCGCGGGCGCGGCGGCTTTCGGGCGGGCTCGCGTCGGGCATCCTCGCGCTCGCGTTCGTGCTCGTCTTGCCCTTCACGTCGCGGCCGCTCTCGCCCGCCGTGCTCGCTTGCATCGCCTTCGGTGGAGCGCTCGTGCCAGTGCTCGTCGCGGCGCTCTGGCCGGCGCGCCGCCGCGCGGGCCACGCCGCGGACGGTCCGGCCGTGCGCTGGGTCACCGAACGCGAGCTCCTCTGCGCGGACGAGCGCTGGGGGGGCGAACTCGCCCGCCTGAACGGCGCGACGCGCCGCCTTTCGCCGTTTCGCGAGTCGCGCTTTACGCTCGCGCTGTTCACGGGCCCCGTGCTCGCGCCGCTCGCCGCACTCGCGCTTTCGGCCGCGGCGTCTCCGGTGGTGCGCGTGGTGAACGTCACGGGGGACCAACTGCTCGTCGAGGTCGACGGGACGCGGCGCGCCGACCTCGCGCCGACGAGCGTCGAGAGTCCGTCGGCGGGCGCCGAGCTCCGCGTCTCGTTCGGCGAGCACGAGCTCGTCG
>DASUTR010000692.1:0-3069 GCA_036374535.1 Polyangiaceae bacterium | reverse complement strand
GGCTCACACCCGCCGACCGGTCCGACGATGCAACCCGTGCAGTCGAACAGGCAGAGAAATTCGCAGCAATCGCAGGGCCCGCCCACGTTTTCTTCCTTCACCTCTTGCTGCGTCCCCGCCTGACACGCCGGATTCGCGTGCCCCGGCCGCGCGACGCATGCCGAGCTCGTCACCGGGCAGCAGGCCGCAGCCGCTTCACCGGACGAAAAAAGCGCGACACAAACCGCCGCCACCACCAATAGCCCGCGCACCCACACCGATGTCGTCATTTCGCTTGGCGGTAATGCAACGCGAGCGCTGAAAGATCGATCATTTTTTTAACGGTGCACCAACCGAAGAGTGAGAGCGGAATCCGGCCGGCGACCAAGAACGGCCGGTCGGTGGAAGTCGGGAGGTTCGAATGGAGCTCCGGGAACGCGCGCGAGCGAACGCACGCATCCGTCCGGACATGACCAGACATGTCCTCGCATTCCGGCGCGCGGAGCCCGCGCTTCGGCGAGCAAAGCGGCCGCCGTCGGGAAAAGGCGATGGCGTGCCGTTTGCAGCGTGCGACGGCGATGAAGCGAACGTACCGCTACGTCGTCGGGGGTGCAGCGCTCGCCGGCCTCACCGCGCTTCACTTCGCCCGGAGCAGCAAGCAAACGGCGACGGCGCCGGCCGACGCGCCCGTGAAACGAGCGACGAGCGGCGCGGACGAACGCGTGGCATCGCCGCTTTCTCCGCGAACGCCGCTCGTCATGCCGGAGCCTCCTTCGCCCGCCGGCCACGCCGTCATCGAGCGCATCGAGGTGAGTCGTACCGAGGTCTGCCGCGGCGAGGAAGTGGTGGTCACGGTGACGGCGCGCTCCCGAGACGACGGCGAAAGCTACCTCGGGTTCGAGGTGTTGAATCGGCCGGAGCTCGTCGGTCCTCGCTTCTCGCTGAACCCCGTGCAGAGCCTCGCCCGGGGCGAGCTCAAGGTGATCGCCCGCGGAAAGCACGGTGACGTCGCCGTCGGCGACGTTCCCGCGGTGCGCGTCGCCGATTGCGACGCGCCCGCCACGCTCGCGCTCGAGCTCCGCCGTTCGGCGGACGCCATGGATCGTGCATGGCTCACGGCGCACGTCGTCGAGCGCGCAAAGTCGGACGGAGAAGCCGGGTTCGAAGCGGCGAGCTACGAGTGGGATTTCGGAGACGGCAAGAAGACGACGACGAGCGAACCCAGCGTTCGGCACAGTTACGAGTCGCGCTCCCACGAGACCGCGTACTCGTACTTTCCCGTGCGCGTCACGGCGAAGGACGCGCGCGGCGCGAGCGTGACGGGCTCGCGGACGCTGCGCTTCGTCAATCTCGGTTTCGCAGGCCTCAAGTTCAAGGACGAGGTCGCGATCTTCTCGGGATTCGAGCGAAAGCCCTCGGGACGCGAGGAGATCTGGCTCTATCACGGCGGCCCGGAAGAGGTCGAGCTCACCGCGGTGACCGTGAAGGACGTGTCGACGGACGCGGAGGGGCGCGAGCACACGACGAGCCGCAGCTACGAACCGCTGGCGCTGCTCGGCGTCGCGCGCTTGCCCCCCGGCGAGAGCGTCGTCCTGAGCGATCTCACGGAGCTCGAGCCCGAAGCGACGCGCAGCGTCCGGAGCGTCGAGGTGCGAGGTCGGACGCGGAGAGGCCACGACGCGAACGGCGCGTTCACGCTGGTCGCGGCGTCCCCGGAACCATCCTCGGACGAGCGAGAACTCTAACGATACGCGAGTGAGGAGAGCGACATGAAAATGAAGACGAGCGGACGTTCGGCGCAGAAGGCAAAGCCCTTGCGAGCGCGAGCCTGGTTTGCAGCGGGTGTGGGGTGCGCGGTGCTCGCGAGCACGAAACCCGCGAGCGCCATCGATCCCGCGACGGCGGCTCAAGTCGCCGGCTACGTCAAGGCCGCGTACGACGTCTACAAGGCGGCGAGCAGCATGCTCGGCAACAAGGCCCCGTCGCTGGCGCAGCAGCTCAGGCAAGTGGAAGCGGCGATCATCGGCGAGATGCGCACTCAGCGTAACCAGGCGCTCAAGTCGAACGCGAGCACGGTGTTCTCGCTCTATAGAAACCTTTCCGACAATTCGCGCTCGGATCCCACGAATCCGAGCCTCTACAACGAGATCCTCACGCTCCAGACGCAGACGGCGATCGCGATGGGCGACATCGTTTGGTATGCGAACGACCCCGCTTCGTCGTACGAGCTCGCGCCCGCGATGAACGCGCTCGTCGCGACGGGTGTCGGCGTTCTGCGCATCAAAGGCGAAATTTGGCCGCAGTACCCGAGCAGCTGGGCCGACTATCACTATTGGCTGCTCGGAGGCATTCAGGTGAATTACACGATGGTCGGCTCGCTGCGACACGAGTGCTGGCCCGGTACGAATCCGGGATGGCGCCCGATGCCGGCCAATGCGAGCCAGCTCGTCATCTGGCTTTCGCTCACGCGACCGGGTCGTTGGGAAGAGAGCCAGCTCTACAAGTACCTGATGAACAAGTACATCGCGACGGGACCGTACGCGGAGCTCAGGTGGGGTTGCAACCGCGTGACGATCGACGATCCGGGCGGACAGATCCACTGCAATCCGGTCACCGACACGTGCCGTCAGGACGGAGCTTGCCGATACAACACGCCATCCAGGGCCGTTCGGGTGTCCGGCCACCAGTGCGGGACCGTAAGTGCGCTCGATTGCGCCGAGAAGCTCGCCTACGGGCGATTCAGGGACGATCCGACCGTTGAAATCATTCACGCGAGCATGAACGGGATCATGGCGCTCTCCGGCGGGAATCAAGCGTCGTCGGGGTCGAACAACTCGCTACCGGCTTCGGGCAAGTACGTCGACCCGTGGGTCAACGAGCCTTCTTGTCCGGCGAGCGCACCGTGGGCTTATCCTCACCTCCCCTGAGTACCGCGGCGCGCGGGTCTTCGTCGGCGCTCGACGCCCGTACCTGCCCGTGTCAACGAGGCGGTCGTCATGGCGACCGATCACAGG
The DNA here is from genome assembly GCA_036374535.1 of Polyangiaceae bacterium. Lineage (GTDB taxonomy): Bacteria > Myxococcota_A > Polyangia > Polyangiales > Polyangiaceae > PMG-095. Next base: position 76 of record DASUTR010000692.1, on the reverse strand, counting down.
CTCATGGGCGCGGCCGGGGGCACGGGTGGGGTGGGGGACAGCACGTCACGCGGTAGCGACGAGCCCACTTTGGCCG
>DASUTR010000691.1:0-3529 GCA_036374535.1 Polyangiaceae bacterium | reverse complement strand
ACGAAAGCCGAGCACCGAGCTCGCGGCGCCCGCTGATCCCGAGCTTTCCGTACGCCGAAGCCAGTTGCTTCGCGACCGTGGCCACCGTGGTGCCGCGCCTCACGGCGATGCTGCGGTTCGATAGGCCGCGAGCGGCAAATGCGACGACGACACGCTCGGCGTGGCTGAGATGAGTTCGACCGGCGGCTCCTTCGGCGCTCGGAATGCCGATCAGGAGCGTCGCGTAGCCCACGCGCGCCAAGAGAAGGGGAGCGAGCGCTCCTTCGTCGAGGTTCACCGGCGATCTGCCCTTTCTGGGTGGATGCCGGTAGTACGCAGAGGGCGCGGGACTGGTTGAACGATTTGCCGTATCGGGGGCAAACGTCCTTCGGCGTCGCGGCCGGCGTCCCTCGCCGGCGACGCGAGGGTGCCACCTGGAACGCTGGGCCCAGGAGGGCGCACCGCCGCGTTCGCCCGCGCGGAACCGCGCCGAGCGCTTTCAACCGCGACGACTGGACGCGCGCGACGATGGCATCGCCACGTCCGTAAACGTTGGCGATGCCCGCGTCGACTGCGCAGCCGGTTTCGTGCCGGGCTCGAGCCCCGGCGACGACCCGGACTCGAGGGTCCTTCAGACGCGATCGCGACTGCCGCGTCGGCTGCCGCCGCCGCTCTTCCGGCCGCCGCCGAAGCCGCCGCCGCCGCCACCGAAGCCGCCGCCGCCACCACCGCCACCGCCGCCGCGGAAGCCACCGCCGCCGCCCGAGCGCTCCTGCGCCTCGTCGACGCGGATCTGACGGCCGTCGATCTCGCTGCCGTTGAGCTGCGCGATCGCGTTCTGCGCCGCTTGAGCGTCCGCCATGGTGACGAACGCAAAGCCGCGGGGACGACCGGTCTCGCGATCGGTCGGAAGCGCGACTTCACGCACTTCTCCCATCGCGGAGAACGCCGCCTCGATGGTTTCCTGGCTGGTGTTGAAGGAGAGATTGCCTACGAACAAACGATTTCCCACGGGATGCCTTTCTGATTCGTGTGAGGTTCTCGAGCTGAGGCGCCGTTGGGAGCCGTCGACGTGAGCCGCACTGGTCGATGTTTCGACCGCGCGTCTTAGCGGATTTGTGACACCCGCGCAAAGCGATCCTCATCCGAGGCCGGATCTCGGCTCCGTATTGCCGAAAAAACCCCGACTAAGCGGGGGATTCGAGAGGTCGCCGCGAGCGTTCGAGCGGAAATGTGCTAGCTTCCCCGTCCGCTCGCGTGGCGCCGCACGCTCATCAGCGAGGCCTGCCACGTCCTTGACTACCTCGCCGCGACCCGCGGCGGGGCCGTACTTCTGTCCGAAAGGGTCCTCATGCCGCCGGAATCCGACGAATCGCAATTTCCCTCGCTCTACGCCCACACGCTCCGGAAGGAATGGGGTGTCGGCGTGTTTGCGGGCGAAAAGGACGGCAAGCGCCGCTACCTATTCGCAAACGGGGAGGAGCGAACGCTCGCGAGCGGGTTCGACCAAATGATGAAGCGGGTCGAACGCCCGAGCCCCGAGGAGCAGATCGCTTTCGCGCGCCTCCAGGGCATTCTCGCCGGCCGCGGCGACGAGAGCGCGTCCGCGAAGCGCCCGGGCTTCACCATCTCGAATCAGCTCGCGAAGTTTCGCGAGACCTATCCGGCGGGTGTCTCCGATCCCGATTGGATCGCGGAGATCCGCGGCGGCGACGGCAAGGGCGCCAAGGCGAGCCTCCAGGCGATGCTGCAAGACGCGCAGGAAGCGCTCGGCGCCGATGCGCTCGACGCCCTGCTCGGTGCTCAGTCGTTCGGCGAAGTCTGGGATCGCGTGAGCGCCTTGCTCGCTCGGGGCAATGCCGTCCCGAGCGCGCAGCTCAAAGCCAAGCCGACCGGCGAGCCCTTGAAAGCGCTCGCCCAGGCCGTCCGGGAGCTCCTTCACGGCACGCAGGCGTACGAAAAACGCTTCGACCGATACCTGAAGGCGCTCGCCGCCGCTTTCGGAGCGGAGCCGCACTGGGAGCTCGCGACCGCGCTTCCCGCGCTCTACTTTCCGCTCGAGCAGGTGTGCGTCGAGCCCGCGATGTTCAAAAAGCAGCTCAAGCTGAGCGGTGCTCGCGGTGCGGCGACGACCCGACCGACCAGCGCCGGTTACGCGAGCTTCTTGAGCCTCGCTCGACTCATCGCGAACAAGCTCGCCGAGCAGGGCGAAGTTCCGCGCGATCTCTGGGACGTGCGCGGCTTCATCGTGTTCACGCTGAAACCGGTGCCGAAGGCAAAGCCGCCGAAGAAAGCCCCGCCCCCGCGCGAAGCGTCGGACGAGCTCGACTGACGAGCAGAGCGCCCGAGCCCCCGCTCGTTCACGGCCCCTTCGATCGTTCCCGGCGTCGACTCCGAAAGCGAAGGCGTCGCGCGAGCGCAGCGGTGACGAGCGCGACGAGCGCGAGCGCGCCGGTCCGGGTTCGTGCGCCGGTCGTTCGGCACCCGCACGACGAGTCGTCGCCGGACCCTGGGCTCGTCCCAGCGGCTCCGGTTCCGCTTCCCGCCATACCGGCTGTCCCGCTTCCCGCCGCGCCCGCGTCACAGTTACCGAAAATCGCGCAGCTTTCGGACCAACGCTCGCGGCAGGCGGCTCCGGAGCTCTCGGCGGGGCAATCGAGCGGAGCTTTCACGGCTTTCAGGTCGAGGAGCGGCGTCAGCGGATCCTTCGTGGTGAGCTCGAAGTCGGCGTTCGGCGCAATACCGAGGGCGAAGCCGCGCTCGGCTTGCGACGTGCACACGTAGAGCCCGTTCGCGGTCCAGGCGAGGCACGTCACCGAGCCCTCGTAGATCTTCGAAAAGACGTGATCCGCCGTCGCGGCGCGGTAGATACCGAGCACCGACGGCTCCACGCGACGCGACGACTCGACCGGGTCGCCGTAGCCGACGACGATTTCGGTGCCGTCCGGAGAGAGCGCGAACCCGAAGAGCTTCCCCGCGGCGCGATGGATCTCGCGGAAGGTCGCGCCGCCGTCTTCGGAATGGATCAAGCCGTCGTTGCCCACGGGCACGCCCTGTTCGTCGAGCTTCCAGAAATCGGTGCGGACATAGAGCACGTCCGCATCGACCGGGTGAACGGCGGCGATGTACGGATACTCCTCGGGCTCGACGGCGAGCGGCGTCGAGGTCCAGGTCGCGCCGGCGTCGTCCGAGCGTAGAAGGAGCTCGGCCTCGGCTTTGCCGGCCGCCGACACGTAGATCCGATTCGGCTCGCTCGGAGCGATGTCGAGCGTCACCGCGAACGCGACTTCCGCCGCCGGAAGCGGCGCCCCGAACGGCGCAGAGGTCCGGCCCGCGTCGAGCGACTCGTAGAGCGAGCTCACGACGCCGTCGTCGCCGCTGCTCATGTGCACGGCGAGCACCCGGCTTCGATGGCTCGCGTCGAGCGCGTAATCGACGACGGTTTCGGTGCCCGCCCCGCCGAGGACGGGCTCGAACGCGCAAAACGGCCGGGGCGCGCGATTCAACGAATGCGCCGCCGTGACGAGCATCGAGCCGTCCGGCGGGATCT
>DASUTR010000690.1:0-3646 GCA_036374535.1 Polyangiaceae bacterium | reverse complement strand
GATGATCGCCGGTGTGCTCATCGCAAATCTCGGCGTCGGCTGGGTCTACGTGTTCGACGCCGGAAGCTTCGTCTTCCTGATTGGGTCGCTTTTCGCGATGCGCGACGTGCCGCCCGCGCCGGCGGAAGGCCGCGCCACGCTCACCTTCGCGGCCGCGCTTTTGAATGTGGTCGAGGACCCGCACCATGACGAGACTCGTCATGACGGCGCCGGCGGCGGCCGCGGAGCTCAGGACACCGTAACCGTGCGCTCCCACGTGCAGGATGTCCTGCGCGAAAATCGGAAGGAGTGCCGTCGCGGACGCGAAGAACGTCGCGAAGAAATCCATCAACATGGACGAACGAATGAGCGGTTTTCCGAAGACGAACGCGATGCCTTCGCGCGCGGCCGCGAAGGTGAGCGTGGCGCGGCCTTCCGCCGGCGCGGGCGGCACGTCGCGCATCGCGAAAAGCGACCCAATCAGGAAGACGAAGCTTCCGGCGTCGAACACGTAGACCCAGCCGACGCCGAGATTCGCGATGAGCACACCGGCGATCATCGGGCCCACGACGGACGAAGCCTGGAAGACGAGGCTGTTCAAGCTGATCGCGTTCGGCAGGTACTCGCGCGGGACGAGCGACGGGAAGAACGAATTGCGCGCGGGGTTGTCGAAGGTGCCGACAGCCGCGCTCAGCGCCGCGAGAACGTAGATGAGCCAGAGCTCCCGCACGTTCGCGAGCGCGACGAACGCGAGCGCGGACGAAACGAAGAGCATGGTGCCGTTGGTTGCGAAAAGGAGACGGCGCCGATCCGAAGCGTCGGCGACGACTCCGGCGACGAGCGAGCAGACGACGATGGGAACCGCGCGAACGAGCCCGACGCCGCCGAGCGCCAGCGCCTTGTTCTCGGGTGTCGCAAGCAGCGAAACGTGCCAGAGCAGCGCGGCGTTGCGCATCATCGACCCGGCCATCGAGACGAACAATCCGAACCAAAGCAGCCGGAAGTTGCGATAGCGAAGCGCGACGATCGGCGAGCTGTCCGGGATCACGGGCGGGGACGGATGCTAGCGCGGAGAGTGTTCCAGCGGGTTCTCACGATGCGCGCGGCACGCCAAGGGCGAGTTCGGCCACGAGACCCGGGTCCCTTTGACATCGGCGACGCGTCGCGAGTACCTCCGCTGGGCGAGCCATTCGTGAGTCTCTTCTTCCGACTCCTGTTCACCGTTCTGACCGCGCGGTTTCGCGCCCGGGCGGAGGTGCTCGGGCCCTGCCGTACGCGCCTCAGGGTGTGGCCGGGAGACATCGATCCGCTCCTCCACGTGAACAACGGCGTCTACCTCTCGATGCTCGACGTCGCACGGGTCGATCTTTTCCTGCGTGCTCGGACCTTCGGTTTGCTCCGCGCGCGACGCCTCTATCCCGTGGTGGCGGCGCAGACGATTCGCTATCGGCGCTCGCTACGGCTGTTCGAAGGGTTCGCGATCGAGACGCGCATCGTCGGCTGGGACGACCATGCATTCCTCTTGACGCACCACTTCTTGCGCAACGACGAAGTGGTCGCCGAAGCGGTCGTTCGCTGGCGCTTCTTGAAGCGCGGCAGCGGCAAGGCCACGAGCGCCGAGGTGCTCGAGCTCCTCGGCGTGTCGAACGTTTCGCCTGCGCTGCCGCCGTTCGTCGCTGCGTGGAACGAGCAGCAGCGTGCTCGCTCCGCGGGCGATCAGGGAAGCGGGAGCTCGAAGGCGACCGCGTAGTTCGGCTGCGGCTTGTTCGTCATACGACCGACGAAGGGGTCGGAGTCGCGCAGCAGGCCCCAGCGTTTCGTGCCGACGAACGGCTCGGACATCGGGGGATCGGTTTCGACGAGCGCGTAGCCGACGAAGACACCGCTCTCGGGCAGGTCTTCGGTCGTGTTGATGCGCACGGCCGCACCGGCGATCTCGACGGACTCGATGGTGATGCTGCCGAGAGGGCCGCGGAGCTCGAAGCCCTTCCCGTTCTGCCAAAACATGCTGTCCGCGTGGGGCGGCGAGAAGGTCGTCTCCCAGACGAGCGGCGGAACCGGAACGTGAAAGTTCACCGTCACGACGCGCGCGCTCGTGCGCTCGACGCTCGTCGGTTGGAGCGGCTGCCAGTTGCGCTTGCGCACGACGCGTTCGAAGTAGACTTGCCCGTACTTCTCGCCGAGCAGCTGGTAGCCCTCGGTAACGAGATGAACCCAGTCCGACGAATACGGGTACTGGTACTTCGGACCGGAGCACACGACGTCTTCCGGGTGCTCGACGCCGAGCTTCCACGCGGCGATGGTCGAACTGGCGCGGTTGTTCACGGAATTTTGCTGCGAGACGATCATGAGCGGCTTTTCCGCTTGTCCGGTGATCGCCGAAAGATCCGCGGTGTAGTCAGACCAGAGCGTGTGGAGCTCGGCGCCGTAGCTCGCGCTGCCGGCGTCGCTTTCGCCGTGGGTCACGATGATCGCACCGACCCCGTACGTCTTTCCGGCGGCGTCGGCGAGGCGCTTCACGGCCGTCACCTCGAGGAGCGTCGCCGCGTACGCGCGACCGTTGACGTCGCCCTCGACTGCGTCTTTCTTCAGGAGCGCGATGCCCTGGCCGTTCTCGCCGAACTCGCCGTGGACGGTCACGTAGTCGCTGCCGCCGGCCGCTTGGAAAAGCGCGGTGATCTGATTCGCCATCGACGCGTGGGGCGTCTCGCCGGCGATGTTCGTCGGATACGAGCTCGGATACGACGGCGAGCGACGGCCGATCGGCTCGACGAGCGGCACGAGCTCGAAGCTCTCGTCGTTCGGATCGATGGGCCACTCTGCCATGCCCGTCGAGAGCTTCAGGTTCGCGTAGGGCTGCATGGTCGACGCCACCGGCAAGCCTTTTTCGCCGACCGCGAGACTCTGGCCCGTGCCGACGACACCCGCCCAGTCCCACGTCGCCTTCGGCGGCGGTTCGGGGTCGCCGTTCCCCTTACCGCTCGGCGAGCGATCGGACGCGCAGGCGGCTAGCCCCATACAAAGGGCCGCTTGCGCGAGCGTGGACGAAAAATACTGGAGCCTCGAACCAAGGGACATCGCGACGTTCTAGTCGCGGCAAACCTCACGAGCCAGGTCTTTGTTCGCTCGCCGTGTTCCCGGCGCGCAGCGCGTCGAGCCCTCTGACGAGGTCGCCGACGAGCGCAGTACCGCCCGCGTACATCCGCGTGGCGATGCTGCGCATCCCGCGCAGGTTCGCGAGCCAGAGCAACGTGGCTGCGAACACCTCGAGAACGCCCACGAACGTCGCCTGCCCGTCGACGAGCGTCGTGGCGCCCGCGACGCCGATCGCGGCGAGCGCGACGGCGTCGAGCCACGCAAAGCGGCGGAGCGCGCGGTTCGCGGCTGCGAGCGCAATCAGCATCTCTCGTTCGAGCACCTTACGCGCCGCGCGCGGGTCGCTCGTCTCGAGCCTTTCGAAGGCGCTCGCGACGGCGCGGGCGAGCGCGAAGTACGGCGCCGACCCGACGCTCTCGAGCAGGCGCGAGAGATCCCGCCCGCGCCCTTCGGCGAGCGCGCTCACGACGACGACGTTCACGACATCGACGCGGGGCGCGGAACGCCAGAGCTCGATCGCTCGAATACTGCCGAACAGGAACGCGAGTCCCACGGCCCAGGTCGACACGCT
>DASUTR010000689.1:0-2503 GCA_036374535.1 Polyangiaceae bacterium | reverse complement strand
CGACTTCCGCTACGGCACGGGCGACGGTCTCGCCGGTGCAGACAAGTTGTGCACCCAGGTCGCGGAGCAATCGCTTCCCGGCAATTGCCGGACCTGGCGCGCCTTTCTCAGCACGTCAGAGGTGGATGCGGTCAGTCGCGTAGGCTCGGGTCCCTGGTACGACCGCCTGAACCGCACGATCGCGAACAACCTGACCGAGCTCGTCGCTCTTCGCCCGGGCGGCATCACGGTGAGCACGATTCGGAACAACCTCCCGAACGAAGACGGCACTCCCCATCACAACGAAGAAGCCGGCTGCACCAATCTCAACAGCTGTGCCGATAACCACGATGTCTTGACCGGGTCGGATTCGGACGGGAAGTTCTGCACCACCGCGACGTGCGGCGGCGGCCCAGGGGGCGGCGGCCCGGGCGGAGGCGGCGGGAGCATCACGGACTTCTCCTGCCAGAACTGGACGCTCGGGACGTCCGTCGCGGGCATCGCGCCGCGCTGCGGACACACGTGGCCGACGGGCGGCGGTACCTCGGAAGACGATTGGATCAGTCGGCTCACCGAATCCGGGTGCGCCCCAGGCTTCAACTTGGTTCAAAATGGCGGTCCCATGGGCAACGGCACCGGCACGGTCGGTGACGGCGGGGGCTACGGAGCGATCTACTGCTTGGCTTTGAGCGAGTAGGTGTTCCGCTCGTAGCGCTGGCGGTCGCTTTCATCGCCGCACTCGCGCTGCTTCGGAGCGGAGCGTCGGCAAGGGCACTCGAGACGCTTCGCGCGGACGCGCGGGCGAGTGGCGGCGAGCTCCGGGTACAAAAGACCGACAACGGCGTGCTCACCGATGTTCTTCACGACGTGCGCCTGGATTTCGGTGACGGAGCGGCGCTGAAAGCGCCGAGCGTCCAGCTGTCGCGCGGCTTGTTCGGGCCGCGGAGCCTCCGCGCTCCGAACGCGCACCTTTCGCTGCGAGGGGACCCGCTTGCCGCGTCGTCGCTCGTGCGGCGTCTCGTCGCCGCGTCACCGCCGGAACTCGATATCGCCGAGGTCGCGGTGGATTACCGCCATCGATCGCTCGGGCACTTGGCCTTGGAAGGGGTCGAGCGTCCCACCGGGGAGAGCTCGTTCGTCGCGAAGAGGCTCGTTCTCGGCGGGGTCAGCTGGTCCGCGGTGCCCTTTTCGTTCGAGACACGCCCCCGCGCGCTCGAGGTGCGGCTCGGAGCGGCGGGCAACTCCGAGCCGCGAGCGACGGCGACGTACATGGTCTCCGACGGTCGTGCCGCGGAGTGGATCCTCGAAGTTCCGTATCAATCGTTTGCCGCGCTCGGACGAGCGCTCGGTGTGAACTCTGGGTCGAACGACGACCCGTCGCGCATCACCGGCACGTTTTCCTGGATCGTCCCCGACGACCGCTCTCTCACGCCAAGCGGTACGTTTCACTTCGTCATCGATCGCTGGCGCGAACCGAATTGGCCGGAGGCGAGCGCGCTCACCGGATCGTCCGGATCGCTCGGGGGCGCCATCGTCGTGGCTCTCGACGGACGGAGCTTCCGGCTCGAACGCGTCGAGGTGGCTGCAGCGGCGTTCGCGTTGACGGGCAGCGGCACCATCACCATCACCGAAAGACCCGAGCTCAGGCTCCATGCGCGCGGCCGCCGCACGTGCGCAGAGCTCGCTCGAGACCTCCCGCCCTCGCGGTATCGGGACACCGTCCTCGCGACGCTCGGGCTCACGGACGAGCGGCCCGCGACGGCCGCGACCAAGCCCCGTCCCGCGAACGGAGCCGACGCGGGGTCGGTCGAGCTCGAGCTTACGATCGAGCTCTCGCTCGCAGCACGTGGCTCGGCAGACTTCCGCTGGCACCTGACGCCCGGCTGCGGGCTCGGCGAGCTCTCCTCGAACGCGGGCGAGCCCATCGTCGAAGCTCGCAGTCCTTAGTGTGACGCTTTTCACCGCAGGCACGTCGTTCGCACGTGCCGTGCGGACTTCTTCGCGCCTTCCGCTCGCAGTGTCCCGCCGATCGGTCTCGTGTAGGATGCGCTCCGTTCACGGGAAGGAAGCAGGGAATGCGCTCTATCTACGTTCTAAGTTCGTGCTTGGGTGCGGTTGCAGTTGCCTCGTCGGGGTGCGGGGCGGAGACGCAAGTGGGAGGAGGTTCAGAGCCCGAGTCCGGTGCCGTCGTCGAGCCCATCATCCAGGGGGACGACGTGACCGCCGACTTGATTGGAACGTACTTCTTCAACAACGCCGGAAACGAGAGAGGCTATCAACATTGCACCGCCACGCTGCTTCGCGATCGCTGGCTCATCACCGCCTACCACTGCGTCAGCCTCAACGCTACTGTCGACTCTCCTATGGCCGATCCCACCACGATGACCGCGTCGATGGGCTTTAGCATCGCTGCGGGCGCGGAGGTCTACGCCCCGGCGTACGTTACGCCCCCTTACGACGTCGCGCTCGTGAAGCTCGGTTCGTCGCTGCCGTTGCCGACCGGCCACAAGGTGCCGTTCGAGAA
>DASUTR010000688.1:0-4206 GCA_036374535.1 Polyangiaceae bacterium | reverse complement strand
AGATCTCGATGCGGTAGTGGAAGTCGAAGAGCCGCTCCGTGCGCTTTCGCTCCCAGACGAGCGAGTCGAAGGGCGAGAGCAGCGCGGCGGCGGCGGTGCTCCGGGGTGACGTCGCCTCGCGGTGCAGGTACGCCGGGTGCTTCCAGCCCTCGACGACAACCGGCAGGAGCGTCCCGGCTTCGACGAGCTCGGCGATGCGCGCGCGAGCGGTCGTGCGGATGCGGAAGTAGTCGGCGATATCGGCAGCGGTACCCACACCGAGAGCGCGCGCGCCCCGCTCGAGCAGCCCGCGTTGCGCGTCCTCGACCGCGGGGGTCGGCAACGCGAGCACCGACGCCGGCAGCACGCGTTCGGTCAGGTCGTACACTCGCTCGAACTGCGCGGTACGGCGCGACGTCGAGAGCTCACCGGCCCAGAAGAGAAGCTCGAGGGCACGCTTGTGGTCGCCCCAGCTCCACCACTGGCCGGGCCGTCGTTTCTCGGCTGCGTCCGACATCTCGCTCGCAGCGAGGGGTCCGCGCGCGCGGATCTCGTCGAGCACCGCCTTCACGTATTTCGGCTTCCTCTTGCCGAGCGCGACCAGGCTTCCCCATGCGCCGTTCTGGAACGCCTCGGCCATGCGCCAGCGCAGGAGCGGCTGGAGCTCCACGGGGGCGAGGCACGCCGCATGCGCCCAGTACTCGAATACGGACCGCCTCTCGATGGCGGCCGGCAGCAACCGCCGATCGTGCGAGCCGAGCCGCGCCCAGAGCGGTAGCTCCTGCGAGCGGCACAAGACGTTCACGGAGTCGATCTGGACCAGCTGTACGCGCGCGAACATCTTCGCGAGCGCCGAGTCGCCGGCGCGCGCCGGCCGCGGTCCGGCGAGGCCCTGCGCAAAAAGCGCGATCCGGCGAGCCTCGGCGATGGAAAGCTCGGTCGGGCGCGGCATTGCGCGCAGTATAGGCTCACGGCTCGCGCCGCTCCTCGCCCTTGTCGGCGCGAAGCTCGGCTACCTCCCGTTTGGGCAATGGCGGGGGCGGCGGAGCCGGACCCATGGCCGTCAGCGCGACGAGCAAGATTCTGACGCAGCGCCAGGCGATACGTCCGATGCGAGCGGCGTACGAACGCCGCGGGAATCGATCGACGGACAAAGCTCGACCTCCAGGAGGAGAAACGCAAACGGGACCGAAGCCGGCGCGCGTTTCAGCGAAGGAGCGAGCAGAGCTCGAGGTACAAGCGGCGGACGGCCGGAGGCGGTTCGACGGGCGGCGAGTGCGGGCGAACGGCGAGCCGCGAGCGGACGGATTCGGTCGGCGGCGCCGCCGCAACGCGCGAAACCTCGACACCTCGAGCAGCGGGAGGGCGCGCCGGTGCACGCACCGACGCGGCAACGACGAACGGCGCGAGCGGCGCGCTCGACGCGGGCGGTGCAAACGCCAGAAAAACGATCAGGCAGGCGAGGAGCGCGCGCGTCGAACGCAGGAGAGCCCAAGGCCTGGCGAGCATCGTACGAAGCTTAAGCAGCGCCGGCCCGGGCGCAACCGAGCGCCCAATGCCTGCGAATCGCGCACGGCGCGCGGGCTCGCAGCCGGAGCCCGAGGTGCTACGCTCGGCTCGTGGTCGCAAGGCCTGCGTTCATCGGTGCGAGCGGCTGATCGCCATGGGCGTCAAGCTCAACCACACCATCGTGCACGCGCGCGACAAGCGCGAGTCGGCCGCCTTCTACGCCCAGGTGTTCGGCTTCGGCGAACCCGTGCCGTTCGGTCCGTTTCTCGACGTGGAGACCGCGAACGAGGTGACGCTCGCGATCCTCGAGTCACACGAGCGGTTCGACACGCAGCACTACGCCTTCCTCGTGAGCGACGAAGAGTTCGACCGAATCTTTGCGCGCGTGACGGCGCGAGGGCTCGACTATTGGGCCGATCCGGCCCGGAGCGTGAAGGGCGAGCTCAATCGACACTTCGGCGGCCGCGGCGTGTACTTCGAGGATCCGAGCGGGCATTTGCTCGAAATCATCACGCGCCCGTACGGACGCTGGGAAGACATCTGACGCTGGAAGCGTCGAAGCGAAGCAGCGCACCGTTCCGACGCGCGGGTCGCCCGTTGATTGCCTGACATCCGTCGGCTAGGGCAGAATCGCGGCTCGCAGCCACCCAATGAACGCCAAGATGGATGCAGTGAATCGCCTCACGTCATTTCTCCTTCGCGCGCGCGGCGAGCGCGCGCTCGCGCGCCAAAGCGCCACACTCCCGGCCGTCTGCATGGGCTCGTCCCCACCCCTTCGTCAGAAAACTCCGTGCTCGCCGCCACTATCGTGGCTGATGAAGAAGCAACGTTTCCTTTCCAGCACGCTCGCTCTGGCCGTGGCGGTTTCGCTACTCACGCTCGCGTCTCCCGCCCAGGCCGACCGCTCGATCATTCGCCAGCCCGGACGGCACCCGAACTATTCGTTCGAGGCCGAGCCGCACGGCATCGTGAGCTTCTGGGGCGCTCCCGGGCCAGGTGACGGCACCGGCCTCGGCGTCGGCTTTCGCGGCTCGGTCGTGATCGTCGACAACGGGTTCGTCAAGACGATCAACAACAGCGTGGCCATCAGCTTCGGCCTCGATTGGGTCCACTACGAGGTGGACGACTGGTGCGAGCACTGGCGCGGCCCGGGACCTCAGAATTGCCACTGGGACGACGACGCCAACATCCTTTGGCTGCCGGTCGCCATGCAGTGGAACTTTTGGTTGAGCGAGAATTGGTCGGTCTTCGGCGAGCCCGGGCTCGCGTTGCGCTTCAACGACGATCACTACGACGACGACCTCGATCTCGACTTCGTGCTCTACGGCGGCGGCCGCTATCACTTCGGCGAAGCGGCGAGCCTCACGATGCGCCTCGGCTGGCCGAGCGCGCTGTCGGTCGGCGTGTCGTTCTTCTTGTGAGCGGAAACCTGCGAGGTCGCGCGAGCGCGAATCACGCGCGCTCGCGCTTCTCGTCAGGGCGCGCGGACCCGGACGACGTCCTCGCCGAGTAACGGCTTTGCGGATTCGGGGCCGCCGGCGAGCGCGAGGACTTCGACGAACTCGGAGCGCGCGGGAAGCGCCCCGAGCTTGTCGTGATCCGTACCGACGAAATGCAGAATGACCATGTCGTCCTGCACCGTGCTCCGGTGAACGCCGTACGCAATGACGCTCTGTTCGGTGTAGACCGCTGTGCGCTCGTCGAACGCCTGCTTGAAGGCGGCGAAGTCCGGTGTCTTGAGCTTGAAGAAGAGGCTGAACGTCTTGCCTTGGAGAGGTCGTGCCGGGAGGCCGACGGCCTCGTCGCGGACGAGCCAGACGAGCGACGAATCGGGCGCACCTTCGCGCTCGAAGTAGTTCTGCATCCGCTCCGACTTGAGCGCGTTGTCTACTTGGGTGAGGTCGTGTGCGAAGAAGTGGATCACGACGCGACCGTCGTCGAGACGCGTGAGGATGTAGCCGAGAACGCCCATCTGGTCGCGTTCCTCTTGGCCCTGTTCGAGGTACGTCTTGAATGCTTCGAAGTCCTTCACTTCGTGGACGACGAAGACGCTCGCGCCCCCGTCCTCGTGAATGGCGTGGCCCGTCGTCGCTGCTCCGGAAGGTGAAGCGTCCGCGCTCTTCGCCGCGGGCGTCTCCGCTCCGCACGCCGCGGCCGCCAAAATGCCGAAAGCCATCGACGCTCGGCCGAAAAACCGAACGATGGACATCGTTATTCGAAGGTTTGCCATGGGACCCGGAGAGCGACGGTAGCAGAAACCGGGTTTCAGGTTCGTAGTCACGAGGGCCAAATCGCGGGTCGAGGGAGAAGAGATGACCGTCCGGAGCGAAGTCGGACTACGATCCGATCCCGATGCCGCGCGTCAGCGTCCTCGCTCCGTTGTCGGGCCAGGTCTGGGCTCTGGAACGAATACCTGATCCCGTCTTCGCCCAGAAAATGGTGGGCGACGGAATGTCGATCGATCCGTCGGACGCCGTCCTGGTCGCGGCTTCCAGCGGGAAGGTCGTTTCGGTTCACTCCGCCGGCCACGCGGTGACGCTCGTGACTCCGGAGGGACTCGAATTGTTGATGCACGTCGGCATCGACACGGTGGCGCTGAAAGGCCAGGGCTTCAAACCCCTGGTGAAGGTCGGCGACAGAGTCAAGACGGGGAAACCTCTGATCGAGTTCGACCTCGACTTTCTCGCCACCCACGCAAAGAGTCTGCTGACGCAGATC
>DASUTR010000687.1:0-2577 GCA_036374535.1 Polyangiaceae bacterium | reverse complement strand
CCTCGTCTACACGGTCGACGTCGAAGAGGCGATCAAGGACAAGCGCAACAACTACTACGAGGACATGCGCACGGAGCTCACGCGCGTCTACGGTTTCCTCAAAGAGGACGAGCGCGCGACCGAGGAGACGTACAAGAAGCTCCGCGACAAAGTCGACCTCGAAGCCCCGCGCGGCGCCGCCGACACCATCAAGCTCAAGGTGAAGCCCGGTGCCGATCCGAGCAAGATCGACGAGCGCTTCCTCGAGCGCTTCCGCTCCGAGCTCTCGTACAAGCGCAGCCCGGACGGGCGCGACTACGAGTTTCGCATTCGAACCGCCGTCGAAACCAGCATCCGCGAGCGCGCGGTAAGCCAGGCGCGCGAGATCATCGGGCGCCGCGTCGACGAGCTCGGTCTGCGCGAAGCCGCCGTCTCGACGCGCGACGAGGACATCATCATCGAGGTGCCCGGCGAGGACGAGAAGAGCTTCGCCAACATCCGCGACATCATCAGCCAGACGGCGCGCCTCGAGTTCAAGCTGCTCGACGACGAGACGGACTTCTTCAAGGACATTGCTCAAAAGGCGAGCCCCGACAGCTTGCCGGCGGGGCTCGAGTTCAACACCGAGCCGGCGGCCGTCGGCAAGGACGCGGACGGTGACGTTCGCTACAAGACGAATTACCTCGCGAAGCTCAAGAAGCAGCCGAACGAGACGATCCAGCAAACGCTCACGCGCTTCAAGGAGTGGGTCGCGACGCTCGACGTCCCGCCCGACCGCGAGATCGGCTTCGAGATCGACTACCGGACGATCGACGAGATCACCGGCAAGCAAGAAGAAGTCGGTTGGCGAACGTACTTCTTGAAGGCCAAGGCGGAAATCACCGGTGACCTCGTGAGGGACGCCGCGGCCCAGCCCGAGCAGGGCGCCGGAACGCTCGGCGGCTGGCACGTCGCGCTTTCGTTCACCGACCAGGGCGGCAAGATCTTCGAGCGCATCACGGGCGACAACGTGAAGCGACGCTTCGCGATCATCCTGGACGGCAAGGTCGAGAGCGCGCCCGTCATTCAGAATCGCATCCCCGGCGGCCACGCCGTCATCACGCTCGGCTCGAGCGACCCGGAGGCTCAGCTCCGCGACGCGCGCAAACTCGAGCTCGTGCTGCGGTCCGGCGCCCTACCGGCGCCCATCTCGCCGTCGAACGAACAGCGCATCGGTCCGTCGCTCGGCCGCGACTCGATCGACCTTGCGGTGCAAGGCGCGCTCGGCGGCAGCGTGCTCGTGCTGGTGTTCATGGTCGTCTACTACAGCCGCGCAGGCTTGATCGCCGACATCGCGGTGATCATGAACCTGTTCCTCCAGCTGGCGATTCTCGCGTCGCTGAACGCCTCCATGACGCTTCCCGGGATCGCAGGCCTCGCGCTCACGATCGGCATCAGCGTCGACGCGAACGTGCTCATCAACGAGCGCATCCGTGAGGAGCTCGACCTCGGCAAGTCGCCGCGAGCGGCGGTCGAGATCGGCTACAAGCGCGCGTTCAGCGCCATCCTCGACGGGCACATCACGAGCATCATCTCGGGCATCGTCCTCATGCAATTCGGCACGGGACCCATCAAAGGCTTCGCTGCGACGCTGCTCGTCGGCGTCGTGGTCAGCCTCTTCACGGGCGTCGCGATGACGCGCGTGATGTTCGACCTCTGGGTTAAACGGCTCGGCCGACAAGGCCGATTGGCGCTGGGCTAGACCATGCGTTTCTTCGCGAGCGGCAAGATTTACGACTTCATGCGCTGGAGCAAGCCGGCCATCGGGCTGAGCCTTCTCCTGGTGATCGGCTCTTTCGCTCTCTTGTTTTTCGGAGAACCGAAGCTCGGCACCGACTTCCGCGGCGGCACCGAGGTGGAAGTGGCGTTCACCGCGCCGACGACGCCCCAAGAGGTGCGAAACGCCGTCACCGGCGCGGGCTTCGGGACGCCGGATGTCATCAAGGTAGACGATCCGAAAAATCCGCATCGCTACCTCGTTCGTGTCCACGAAGTCTCGACGATCTCGGAGGCGACGCGGACGGCCGTCGAGCGCGCTCTCTGCTACGGCGGAAACCCTTCGGCCGAAGAGTGCCCCGAAGCGAAGCGCGCGACCGAAGTGAAGTTCAGCCCCGGCGGCGACAAGGTCACGGCTCGCTTTCCGGAGACGCCGGACCTCGGCTGGGTCCGCGAGCGCATGGCCAAGGTCTCCGGCATCGAGCTCCGGCCCGGGGAGTCGAATCCGCTCATCCAGAACGCGCGGGACCACAAGGTCGAAGTCCAGCTCATGAGCAAGGGCGACCAGCTCGTGGGCGGGCTCAAGCGAGCGCTCGGCGCGAAGGCGCCGGATCACGCGCTCCGAGCCGAATGGATCGGTCCTCGCGCGGGCGCTCAGCTCCGCGATAGCGCCATCAAGAGCATCGTCATCGCCATCATTTTCATCATGGCGTACATCGCGTTCCGCTTCGACTTGCGGTTCGCGCCGGGCAGCATCATCGCCCTCATCCACGATTCCGTCGGGACGATCGGCGTGCTCATCTTGATTGGCAAGGAGCTCGACCTCACGACGGTCGCGGCGGT
>DASUTR010000686.1:0-7050 GCA_036374535.1 Polyangiaceae bacterium | reverse complement strand
GCAGCGCTTTGCCGCGTCCACGGTGTCGATCGTGCAGTTGTACTCGCGCGTCCCGATGGCGGCGTACGGGCCAATCACGGGGATGGCGAGCAATCCCGTGCCGTTCTCGAAGCCCTGGCTCGCGGCGACGATCAACCCGGTCGTGTAGGCGACGCCGAGACCGACGAGACCCGCCGCGATGAGACCGGTCGCGGGTCGATCGACGAGCGTGTAGCCCTTCGGGATCGGCATTCCTTCGCGGTAGGGCAAGAGCGGCGGCGCATCACTGCTCGGCGGCGCCGCGCTTCGCACGGGATAGCGCACGTCGTCGACCGGACCGGGCGTCGCGATGGGCGGGGACGGCCCGCGGAGCGAGTCGGGAGAAAGGGGCGGCGGTGGCGGTGTGACCGCCGGAGCGGGAGCCGGAGCCGCAGGAGCGGGAGCGGGAGCGGGAGGCGCTGTGGGAGCTGCGGGCGCGGGTACCGGCTTTTTCGGATCGTCGGGAAAGCTTGCGCTCGACTGCGCCTGGGCCTGCTCCGCTGCGAGCAGCAGGACAGCCGTCACGATCCACCATCCCACCACCGATCGACTCACCATTCCTCCATACGTAGAGGCCCGCGTCGTTCAGCGCAAGCGGGAACGCGGGCAAAGCGTCGGCTGAATCAGATTCCGAACCACTCGTTCGGGTCGACCGTGGTCTTGTTCACGCGGATTTCGAAGTAGAGCGCGGCGTCTTTTTCACTGCCGAGCGTACCGAGCCGCTCGCCGGCTCCGACATCGTCGCCGGCCTTCACGTCGATCGCGCCGAGGTTCGCGGAGAGCGTGTAGTGGCGGCGACCGTGGTCTACGATCACCGTCTTTCCGTACTCCGGGTACGTGTCGGCGAACGCGACGCGGCCCTGGAAAACGCTGCGCACGGCGCTTCCACCGGCCGCGCGGAGCTCGAGGCCGGGACCGTCGGAGCTCGGGCGGCGCGCGGGACGGATGACGGTGCGGCCGGCGATCGGGAACGGCAACGTGCCTTTCTGCGCGGCGAAGCCGAGCATCGCTGCTTGTGGATCGTTCGGTCCGATGCCCGCGCCGTAGACGGCGGTGTGCGCGGGCGCTTCGAACGCTTGCGCGAACGCCTGGTCGCGCTCCTCGGCGGAGCGGAGCGCATTCTCGGCTTGTTCGAGGACCTGGCGCTCGGCGTCGAGCGTGCCGCGCCGCGCGTCGATCTCGTCGAGCTTCTTGCCGACGGCGATGCGCTCGGCGGACAGGCGCTTCACGAGCGCAAGATCCGCTTCGATGCCGTGCCGCAAGCGCTCGAGACGCGCGGCGTGATCGGCGAGCGCTTCGAACCCTTCGCCGACGGGCAAGAGCCCGACGCGCGCGAGCCGCACGTAGGCGCGGCCGCGCGCGAGGGTGCGGGCGTCGGCGATCTTGGCCTCGGCGTTCAGCGCTTCGAGGCGCTTTCGGAGCTCCTGCTCGTCGCGCTCGACGTTCTTCACGAGTCGCGCGAAGTCGTCGGCGGAAACCTGGACGTGCGGGCGCGGCGGAGCGGGGAGGGCTCCGTGGTCGCTCGCCTCGCTGCGGCCGACACCGAGAGCGCCGCCGACGAGCGCCGCGAGCGAGAGGGTCGAGCGCAAGCGGCTCATGTCGCGACGAAGCGGCGCAGGCTCATGTACGCGGCGAGCGCGCCGAGCCCGGTGCCGAGCAGCACGCCGAGCAGCAGGGCCGGCCAGGGGAGAAACGACGGCGCGGTACCGAGCAGCGCGACGAGCCGCGCGTCGAGGTGGCTGCGCACGATGAGGTAGAGCACGCCGAGCACGGCGATCGCGAGCGCGGAACCGAGCGCACCCTGGGCCGCGCCTTCGAGCACGAGAGGGCGCCGCACGTACGAGTCCGTCGCCCCGACGAGCTTCAGGATTTCGACCTCGATGCGGCGGCGCTGGAGCGAGAGGCGAATGGTGGAGGCGACGACGGAGACGACGGCCGCGAGCACGATGAGCGCGAGCAGGCTCGACGCCGTGACGCCGCCCATGAGCAGCGAGCCCACGCGCTCGCTCCACGCGCCGTAGGTTTCGACCTGCTCGACGGCCGGCAGGGTCTGGAGCTGCGTCGCGATGCGCGCGAGCCGCGTCTCGTCGACGTCGCGCCGGGTCATCACCTCGAGCGACTGCGGGAACGCGTCGGCGGGGAGCGCGTCGAGCACGGGATCTTTGCCCGCGATGGAGACTTCCTTGCGCGCTTCTTCGCTCGTCACGCGCCGGACCGAGACGACGCCGTCGGTCGCGCGCAGGGCGCGTTCGATGCCGTTCACCTCCGTCTCGCTCGCGCCGCGCTTGATGTAGACGCTCGCGCGCCCGAGGCTCGCCCACCGCTCGCGCACCTCTTCGACGTTGACGACGGCGAGCAGCGTCGCGCCGAGGCAGACGAACGCGACCGCCACCGAGAACACGCCGAGCGCGTGGAGTCGGAGGTCGTTTTTGGCGCCGCGAACGGCCCGTTCGACGACCGTCATGCCGCCGCTCCGCGCACGGGCCCCGAGACCTCGGCGAGCTCGCCGGCCGCGTCGAGGCCGTTCGGCGCGTCGAAGGCGCGCCCCTCGTCGAGCACGACCACGCGCCGCGCCCGCACGTCGAGGAGCGTGCGATCGTGCGTCGCGAACAGCACCGTGACGCCCGTCTCGTGGATGTCCTCGATGAGGCCGAGGATGTCGAGCGCGAGCTGGGGATCGAGGTTTCCGGTCGGCTCGTCGGCGAGGAGCAGCGCCGGCTCGCTGACGACGGCGCGCGCGATGGCGACGCGCTGCTGCTCGCCGCCCGAAAGGTGCCCGGCGCGCTCGGAGCCGCGGCCGCCGAGGCCGACGCGCTCGAGCACCGCGCCGACGCGCTGGCGGATGGTACGGCTCGGCAGGCCGAGCACCTCGAGCGGCAGCGCGACGTTCTCGATGACCGACCAGTTTTTGACGAGCTTGAAGTCCTGGAAGACGACGCCGACGTTGCGCCGCAAGAACGGGATCGAGCTCTCGGTCAGGCGACCGATCTCGCGGCCGAGAAACAAGATGCGCCCGGCGTCGACCGATTCCTCGGCGTAGAGCAGCCGGAGCAGCGTGCTCTTACCGGCGCCCGAAGGGCCCGTGATGAACACGAACTCGCCGCGCGCGATCTCGAGGTTGAGCCCCCGGAGGACCGGCGCGTCGGTGCGATACGCCTTGTGAACGCCCTCGAACGTGAGCACCGGACGGCCTGCCGCGAGGGGGTCGAACCGCGCGCCCTGGCGGAGCGCCGGCGCAAAGGCGCGTTTCGAGCCTTGCTCCATTGAACAGGGGGTTATCAGGGGGCGGCGAGCTCGAACAACTTTCTGGGCTTTCCCGTCCCGCTGGCCCGCGGGTTGCAGAGCCGGAGCCCATGCCGCTTCGAAAGGGCTTCCTCGGGGCTCTCGCGCTCGCCTGCGTTCTCGGTGGAGCGGCCGCCGGCCGCTGGCTTTCAGCGCCGCTCGGCCGCGGGACGCTCGAGGTCGCCGCCGTCGCGGGGCCGGTGGTTCCTCCGAGGCTCGCGCCTCGCGAGGCGGTTGCCGTCGCCGCCGCGAACCCGGCGCCTGCCGCGATGCCGGCCCACGCCGTTCGCCCGACCGGCGCCGAGACGGTTACGAACGAGAGGGCTCCGCGAAGCGCCCCAAAAACCTGGAAAAGCACGCTTCTCATCGGGCTCGACCGCCGTCCGGACGCGCGCGGCGCCGGGCTCGCCGACAGCCTGCTCGTCGCCGTCGTCGACGAAGCGAGCGGTCACGCCGGGGTCGTGAGCGTCCCCCGCGACCTCTGGGTGGCGATTCCCGACCACGGCGACGACCGCATCAACGTGATCCCGAACGTCGCCAAGCGGGCGAAGCGGGACCCGCTCGAGCTCTTCTCGCGTGTCCTCGAGGACACGCTCGGGTTGTCGGTGGAACACGCGGTGGCGGTGGATCTCCGCGTGTTCGAGCGCACGGTGGACCTCGTCGGCGGGGTCGAGGTGGACGTGCCGTGCCCCATCGTCGATTCGTTCCTCGACGAGCGCGCCCAAGGCGGGCGCCGCAAGCTCGAGCTCGCGGCGGGACGCGCGACGCTCGACGGAGCAACGGCCGCCATGTACGTGCGCTCGCGTCACGGCCGCTCGGACTTCGGCCGCTCGCGCCGGCAGCAAGCCGTGCTCCTCGGGTTGCGCGACCGCGTGCTCGAAAGCGACGGCTGGACGCTCCTGCCGGCGCTCTTCGACGAGGTGGAGGGTTCGCTCGTCACGACCATGAAGCGCTTCGAGGTGCTCGAGCTCGCGCGCGCGGCCCTCGAGCTCGACCGGGCGCGCCTGCACGGGCTCGTGCTCGCGCCGCCGCTCACGACGGGTCACCGCACCGAAGACGGAAAATCCGTGCTCCTGCCCGAGCGCGAGGCGATCGACGAAGCGCTCGCGAACTTGTTCTCGGCCGCGCCGCCCGGCGATCCGCCGACGAAGGTGTGCCCGGCCGCGGACGCGGCGCTGAAGAATCGCTAGCGGTGAAGCGCGCGAAGAGGCCTTCCGCAAAAAAAAGTGCTCAAGCTTTGCTGGCCGCTGCCGTTAGGTGGGGACGATGAACTCCATCTCAGGCTCCGCTCCGATCCGACCCTCGAGCTCATTCAAGCCGCCGCGCCGCCCCCGGCGCCGCAAGGCTCGCTCGGACATCACGTCGACGTAAAAGCTTGAAGACGTCGGGCCAGGCTCGACGGATTGGGGCGCAAGCTGGCGGCAAAGCGCCCTTCCGCAGCGAATTTCAAAGTTATCGCGCGCGATAACTATCGCGAACGATAACTTTGGATTCGCGCCGAAACGACCATGCGGCGCGGGCGGCGAGAGCGCGACGGCACGCCCCCCATTCCCGAGCGCGAGGCGATCGACCCTGGTCGACGGCGATCCTGAGCTGTGTCATACAGTTTGTATGACAAGACGAATCAACGCTCGGCTCCCGGCCCGGCTCGCCGAAAAGCTCTCCGAGCTCCAGAAGCGCACGGGAAAGAGCGTGACCGAGCTGCTTCAGGAAGCGCTCGAGCAGTACTACGACGCCTCGAGCGCGACGGATCGACCGGGCGAGCTGCTCGCCGATTTCGTCGGCTGCGTCGAGGGTCCCCCCGCGCTGTCGAGCACCTACAAGAAGGCGCTTCGAAGGTCGCTCGAGGGCAAGACGTAGTGCCATGGTCATCGCTGATACGGGTTTTTGGCTCGCGCTCGCAAACCGTCGGGATCGTCATCACGAGCAGGCGCGCGCCGCACTCGGCCGTCTCGAAGAACCTCTCGTCACCACTTGGCCGGTGCTCACGGAAACGTGTCATCTGCTCGTGAACCGGCTCGGACCCGAAGCACTCTTCAAGTTCATCGAGTCGGCCACGCGCGGGGCGTTCGAGCTCTTCGAGCTCACCCCGCGCCACTTTCCGACTCTTCTCGTCCTGATGCAGAAGTATCGCGACCTCCCGATGGACCTCGCCGACGCCTCGCTCGTCGTCGTCGCCGAAGAGCTCGGCTCGGGGCGAATCCTTTCCACCGATCGCCGTGATTTCGGCGCCTACCGCTGGAAGAATCGCCGGCCGTTCAAGAACCTCATGGCCATCGACTGACCGCCCGCTGCGCGCGAGATCGCCGCCGATCCCGCGTTCGAAATTCCGCTGCGACCGAATCCACTTCGCCGCCGTTCCGCGCCGCGATATCATGCCGGCTCTTGGTGGTCGAAACTGGGTGAGGTGGAGATGACTTTGGAAACGTGGTTTACCGGGAACACTCGCGTCGCGAGCGCAGCGGTTCTCGCGTGCGTCGTGGCGCTCGGCTGTTCCGGCAAGAGCGAGCGCAACGGCGACGGAGATGACGACGACGCTCGCGGTGGAACGAGCGGCGCCGGGGGAACGAGCGGAACGAGCGGCACCGGTGGGACGTCGGGCGCAGGTCGAGGCGGCAGCGGAGGCACGTCGGCGTCGACGGCGACGTGCATTGCCGCTTGCGAGCGTTTGCAGGATTGTCCCGATACGCAGATGCTCGACTGCGCTTCCGAATGTCCCGGCGAGCTCGCCGAAGCGGCGCGCTTCGGATGCGAGGCACCGATGGCGAGGTATCTCGAGTGTGTGGCTTCCTTGAGCGACGTCTGCGTCTCGCTGGAACCGTGCGCGGACGTGGCGGAGGCCTTGGCCGCGTGCCTTTCCGGCGAGTCGGGCATTTGCACGGAGGGCGCTGCGCCGAGCGGCGCGTCGTGCGTCTCCCTCTGCGAGCGGGCCCAGCCGTGTTCGGGTGAGGGCGTCAATTGCGAAGGGGAATGCACCATCGAACGAGCCCACGTGGAAGTGATGGGCTGCACGTCGGCCTATCAGGCCTTTTTGGACTGCGCCGACACGTGCCAGAACCTTTGCAATTTCTCGTCGTCCGATTGTCCCGATTCGTTCGACGCCTACTCGACGTGCGTCGAGGATTTCTGCGCTGCGAATCCCACCTCGCCCGCGTGCGACCTCTAGCGTGAGAGGGCCGCGATGATGAGACGGTGGAACGCTCGGAACGCATGGCTCTTCTCGCTCGTTGCGACGGCGCTCGCGCTCGCGTGCGGTTCGAGCGAGGACGACGGGGGCGATGACGCGAGCGGCGGTTCGGCGACCGGTGGCTCGGCGACGGGCGGTTCGGCGACCGGTGGTTCGGCGGGTTCCCCGAGCGGGGGCACGTCGACCGGTGGCGCTGCGACCGGTGGTTCGGCGACCGGTGGCAGCGCTAACGGCGGCACGTCGGGTGACGGCGGTGAGTCGGGCGAAGGAACGACGACGGGCGGCACGTCCGGAGCCGGCGGAGCAGCGGGGGCGGGCGGCGCGTCGGGTGCGATGCCGGGCGGTCGCGCCGGTGCGAGCGGCGCGGGTGCGGGCGGCCGGGCCGGTGCGGGCGGAAACGGCGGCCGCGCGGGAGGTGGCACCGGCGGCGCCGCCGCGGGTGCGGGCGGTGCGAGCAACGCAGGTGCCGGAGGCGCCGCCGGAGCGGGCGGCACCGGTGGTCTCGGCGCGGACGATTTGCCCGACGGTTCGCCGTGTGCGCACGGCGGGCTCTGCGCGTCGGG
>DASUTR010000685.1:0-2781 GCA_036374535.1 Polyangiaceae bacterium | reverse complement strand
TGAAGGGATAGAGTTCCGCACCGACGACGAGCGCGGCAGCGCCACCCGCGCCTCCGATGCCGCCGGCTCCGGCAGCGCCGTGACCGCACCCGCCGCTGCCCGCGCCGGGACCGGTGCACCCGGCTCCTCCGCTACCTCCGGCACCGCTTCCGCTCATTCCACCGCCCGCGTGCCCACATCCGCCGGCGCCATTGCAGCCGACGCCACCTCCGCCGCCGGTTCCGCTCATTCCGCCGCCCGCGTGCCCGCATCCGCCGGCGCCACCTCCGCCGCCGGTTCCGCTCATTCCGCTGCCCGCGTGCGCGCACCCGCCGCTTCCTGCACGATTGCACGACCCGCCGGTTGCGCTCGAGCTCGTTCCTCCGCTTGGATCCACGGTGCCACCCTTGCCGGCATCGGGCTCGTCGTCCCCAGCGTCCCCGTTGCCGCCTTCACCAACGCCTGCGCCGGACGTACCGCTCGTGCCGCCGCGGTGTCCCGAGCGTCCGCCCGTTGCGCCGCCGTCGCGCGCCGCGCTCGAGCCACCGTGCGCCGTAGGTTCGCCAGCGTCGGAATCGCCGGAGCGTCCTCCGCCTCCGGAAAAGGGGTCGTCCGTTCCGCTGCAGGCAGGTAGTACGAGCAATAACGTGAGTGGGATCGCGCTTCGGTGGTCGTGAATCATAGCTCTAGCTCCGCGGAGAAAGCCCTCGTCGCTTTCGTTCCGCGAGCTCCAATGCAGACACCGTGCCCTGGTCGCGCGAACTCCGGCTTCGCCTCGCTCACCCATGAAACCGCAAGAAGATGTCGGTGAAGCGCGACTGCGGAGGGCAGCTCGCCACGGTGCCGGGGCGTCCTGATTGCCACAAGCGTCTCGTTCGGCAGCACGCATTCGCGCCGCGCCGGTGGTTCGGATGGCGCCGATCGAGCGGTTCAGTTCGCCGGGCGTGGCGCTGCCCCCAGGGAGACGAAGCGCGCCCGAAGGGATTCGTGCCGTCGGCCAGTGGATTAGAAACGTCGAGAGGCGCAGGGCGTGGTGTCGTACAAGATGGGAACGACTCGGTTTTCAGCGAGCGGCGGGTGGACACGAGCGCGTCGAGCTCGCGCCGGTCGATGGCGTCGAGCCATTGTTTCGCTGGCGCGTGGGACTCGTGAGCGGCAACGATTGACCGACAGGCGGGGGATGACTTGCTCGAGGTAGAGCTCTTCCAGGTCCAGCTGATATCGGCGCTCAGCCGGTTCGAGACCCGTTCCGACCCAAACCTTCGCCGGGCCCTCGTCACGAAAGCGTACCGCTCGCGTGACCATCCAGGCAAAGAGCGCCGTTCGGCCGACCGCAGTGTTACGGCACGGCAACGATGTATGCGAGCCAGGCCCGCTGATTTTCGGCATGGGCGCGCGTGCGGTACGCTTCGATTTCGCGCTCGTCGCTCGTGTCCCAATAGACGCGCACGCTCGAGAACCCGCTCTCGGTCAAGAGCTCGCAGAGCTCCGGCGGCGTCCAGTACCGCCAGCGGTAGGTGAACGCTCGCTCGAGGCGACTGCCGTCCGGAAACTCGAAATGGATGTGATTGACGACGTGGTGAGTGATCGGATCGAAGCTGTGCTGTTCCCACACATAAGTAAAAAGGCGATCGACCGACTTCGGCTCGCGCATCGGCTCTTGAGAAGCCCATCCACCATATGCGTCCAGAACCAAGAGCCCTGGACGCGAAAGTGCCCTGCGCACTCCGACCAAGTACGCGCGCATCTCGGCGCGCGTCTCGAAGACCCAGTAGCTGAAATTGAGCGCGCAGATGACGTCGTGACGAACGCGTGACGGCTTTCGCACATCCTGTTCGAGCAACGTCATCCGGCGCCCGGCGTCGCCGAGCGTCGCGACGTGATGTGCTCTACTCCAAGCAAGCACTCGCGCGTCGATATCCACCCCGGTGGCGCGCCGCTCGGCGGAGGACAGAACCCACGTGGCCGAGATCAGCGCAGTGCCACAAAAGTCTTCACGCAAGCTGACCGCCAAGCGCCCGTGCTCGCGCTTGAAAACGCGCTGCATGAAGCGGACTTCTCTCTGGGCATCCTGCACGGACCGTTCATAGAGAACGTGCTTGTCAGCTGTCTTGGCGCTGAGCTCCGCGCGCGCCGGGCGTCGTGCGCCTACGCGGCGAGTCGTTTCGGTCGCTGAACGCGATCGGGATTTCGGGCGGCGAGTTCCGGCCATGCGAGTGCTCGCGCAGCCTACACCCGGAGCGAAGGTCCGCTAAATGCCGTGCGGTGTGCGCGTCGCCGGGGCCGACGGATGGTCATCCCGTCACCCCCCCTCAATCCGTCGCCTCCCAGCAATTCGCCATCGCGCGTGGCCGCGGCACCGCAAGAACTTCCGCAATTTCGTCCCGCCCTCTGATGCTTTCTAAGTCGCGAAGCCACGGTTCGAGTGGTGAGTGGCGCGCCCGAAGGGATTCGTGCCGTCGGCCAAGCGATTGCAGTCGCCGAACCTCGAGCTGCGGACACGTTCGGATCCGGACGAAGGCCTAGAATCCCGACCAGTGGATTAGAAAGGCGGACGCGTCCGGCGTCGATCAAGAAGCATCGGACAATCCCGAGGATCCAAGCGACGAGCACGGGCGAGAGGGAACCGAAATTGGGCAATTCGCGGGCAATGACGACGACCTCTTACGCGCAGCGCTTCGGGTCGAAGAATCAGGCGCGTGGACTGCTCGTGCTCTGCCCGGCCCACAAGGAGAGGACCCCATCGTGCTCGGTCACGACTGGCGACGACGGAACCGTTCGATTCCGGTGCTTCGGGTGCGG
>DASUTR010000684.1:0-7622 GCA_036374535.1 Polyangiaceae bacterium | reverse complement strand
GATCCTCCGATGGGGCCGCCGTGGAAAGACAGCGAGAAGTGCGACGCGTTCGGCACGGCCGTCACCATGGATGGCGACTGGCTGTTCGTCCCTGCGCGTTTTTCCACGATGCGTCAGAAGGGCTTCGGCGTGCCGTCCCAGCTCGGCCACCTCGATACGACGACCATCAATCGCCTGCAGATTCTCATGAACGCAGGAACGTGGAACTTCTGGATCGACGACGTGGTGCTTTTTCGAGCGCGTGAATGACGATGCCGCGCGAGACCCTGCGTCGGGCGCTCTACGGGGCGGCGCTCACCTTGCTCAGTTGCGGTGAGTGGCAGGTTTCGGAGGGTCCCGTTAACGGGGGAGGCGGTAGCGGGCCGGAGCCGACGGCGTGTGCGATCGACACGACTGCCGTCGCTCCCTCGGCCGCTCCTAGGGGTCTCCATGTCGTGGGGAACGAGCTTCGAGACGGCAGCGACCAGCGACTCGTTCTGCGAGGGGTCAACCGCTCGGGCTCCGAATACACGTGCATGAGGGCGCAGGGTTTCTTCGACGGGCCTGGTT
The DNA here is from genome assembly GCA_036374535.1 of Polyangiaceae bacterium. Lineage (GTDB taxonomy): Bacteria > Myxococcota_A > Polyangia > Polyangiales > Polyangiaceae > PMG-095. Next base: position 7,073 of record DASUTR010000684.1, on the reverse strand, counting down.
TCGGTGACGGCGCCGAGGAGTCCGTGCGTGCCATGGCCGCGTGGAACATCAATGCCGTGCGCGTGCCACTCAACGAATCGTGCTGGCTCTCGATTGGGGGAGCTCCCGTCAATTTCTCCGGGGAGAACTATAAGGCGGCGATCGTCGCCTACGTCGAGCTCTTGCAGCGTTACGGTTTGGTGCCGATCCTCGAATTGCACCGCGCGGCGCCGGGCAACCTGCCCGCCGAGGAGCTGCAACCGATGCCGAACGCCGACAACACGCCGCGTTTTTGGACCGACGTCGCGGAAACGTTCGCCGACAACTCGGGTGTGATCTTCGAGCTCTACAACGAGCCATTTCCCGACTTCAATCGCGACACCGCAGCGGCGTGGTCGTGTTGGCGCGACGGATGCGAGGTGTCGCGCGCCGGTATCGACCCCGGCGATACCGCACCTCGCACCTACATGGCCGCCGGCATGCAGTCGCTCGTCGACGCGGTTCGCGACGCTGGTTCGAGCCACGTGATTCTGCTCGGTGGCGTGCAGTACTCGAACGCGCTCACGCGGTTTCTCGAGTACGTTCCCGACGATCCGCTGCAGCAGCTCGGCGCGGCGTGGCACGTGTACAACTTCAACGCTTGTCGCGACGCTAGCTGCTATGAGGGCGTACCCGCGGCCGTTGCGCGTGAATTTCTCGTCGTCGCCACGGAAGTCGGTCAAAACGATTGCGAGGGCGAAGCGTTCTTGAGCCCGCTGCTCGACTTTCTCGAAGCGAACGCCATCGGCCGGCTGGCGTGGTCTTGGAACGCTTTCGGCGCCTGCACTCCCGAGGATCGACGGCTTCACACCGGTCAGCCGTGGTCGCTCGTGCAGAGCTACACGTGCCCCGAGCCGAACGGCGACTACGCGCAGATTTTTTACGATCACCTCGAATCACTCCGTCAGGAGCGAACGTGGTGAAAGACAACGATCGAAAAATGCTGACGACACCGACAAAGAGAAGCGCAGTACGGCGCGACGGATTGGTTGAAACGGGCGGTCGCGGCGCTAGGCTGCCCTGGTTATTTGCGGCGTTTTGCCGCGCGAGGAGACGATCATGAACGCTTGGCTCAATTATGTTGGTTGTGGGCTCATCGCCCTGTCCGCGTTCGCGTGCGGATCGAAGGGTGAGGACGACGGCGGCGACGAGGAAACCGGGGGCACGAGTGGCTCGAGCTCCGGCGGATCATCTACTGGTGGTACGTCGAGCGGCGGCACGAACTCCGGCGGTACGTCGAGCGGTGGCTCGGCCGGTAGCGGCACGGGTGGCAGCGGAACCTTGCCGCCGTCGACGACCATCTCGTTCGACGAGGCGACCGACGTTTGTCCCGATCCCTTGACGGATCCCAACGTGGCCAATTGCTGGAAGCTCGTTGACAGCAACGCAATGGATCCGACGATGGCCATTCCGGACGCCGACATCCACTGGGAGCACAACGCCGACGACGGTGATCCCGATCCCGGCGCCTTCCAGGCAACGATCCCGTACGACCAAGCGTCGCAGTGGGTGAGCTTCGGCGTCAACTTCAACACCGTCGATATGACGAGCCGCGTCATCAGCGCGCGTGTGAAGATCGTCTCGGGCTTCGACGGAGACCTCGCGACGGCGCAGGCGGGCATGAAGGTCTACGCGAAGTCGGGCATGGGCTACTGCTACGCGAACGGCGCTTACTTCAACCTCGCTGCCGTCGACCAGTGGACGACGATCGAGTTCGATCTGACGCAGGAGCCCGGCTACCGGGATCCGATGTGTGCTGACCCGTTCGATCCGAGTGATATTCGTGAGATCGGCGTTCAGTTCGATTCGAGTATGGCGGCGATGAGTCCCGAGACGGCCGTCGTGCTGATCGACAACGTGCAATACTGACGCTCGGCACCGAGGGCGCGCGAAGAACCTCGTGGTCTCGCGCGCCTTCGGGCTAGAAGGTGGCCGTGGAGCTCCGCGACCGAACCCTCGCTGACGCCGACCGTACTCTTTTCGCCCCGCTCGACGAGGGTCTCGCGCTCGAGCCCGATGTGCTCGGAAACGGCGCGTTCCTCGTCGCGACGGCGAAAGCGACGTCGTCGCGTGTCGCGTTTTCGCTCGGCGCGTTGCCGTTGCTCGACCGCTTCACCGCGTGTCACCGCTACGAGCCGTACTGGATGAAGCCGTGCGCCGGCGAGAAGCTCGCCGAGGTGCCGCCCGAAACGCAGAGCTTCGTCGCGCGGCTTCGCGATGGTGCGTACCTCCTCGCGGTGCCGCTCTTGGACGAGCTCACGCGCTTCTCGCTGCGCGGTCGTCCGGAGGGTACGCTCGCGCTCGCGGGCGAGACGGGCGACGCGTTCACCCCGACGCGCGGCGGGCTCGCGCTTTACGTCGCCGTCGGAAGCGACCCGTTCGAGCTCACGCGCCGCGGCGCCGAATCGGTGATGAAGCGACTCGGTACCGGGAGGTTACGTCGGGACAAACCGTATCCGGCGGGGTTCGACGACTTCGGTTGGTGCACGTGGGACGCGTTCTATCAAGAGGTGAGCGAGTCGAACGTGGTGCGCGGGCTCGAGAGCTTTCGCGCCATAAGCGTCGAACCGCGCTTTTTGATTCTCGATGACGGCTGGCAATCGATCGCCGTGCGCCCGACGGGCGAAAAGCGCCTCACGGCGTTCGCCGCGAACCAGAAGTTTCCCGGCGGGCTTCGCCCGTTCGTCGAGCGCTGTAAGCGCGACTACGGCATCCGCACGTTCATCGTGTGGCACGCGATGCAGGGGTATTGGGGCGGCGTGGACGGCGAAGCGCTCGGCGGGTACGGCGTCGTCGAGCAGACGCGGCAATTCGGCGACGGCGTCCTGTTTCACATGCCGGCGTTCAATCACGAGTGGTGGGGGAGTCTCGTCGGCTTCGTGCCCGCGGCGAACGTGGCGCGATTTTTCGACGACTATCACCGGTTGCTCGCGGCCGAGGGTGTCGACGGCGTGAAGGTGGACAGTCAGGCCGTGCTCGAAGGGCTCGCGACGGGGCAGGGCGGGCGCGTTCCCGTCACGCGGGCTTACCGAAAAGGGCTCGAGGCGAGCACGACGAAGCACTTTTCCGGCCGCCTCATCAACTGCATGTCGAACGCGCAGGAGACGTACTACGGCTCGCCGGATTCGACGCTTCTCCGTACGTCGATCGATTTCTTTCCGGCCCTGCCGGCGTCGCACGGCGCTCACCTCTACGCGAATGCGCAGGTCGGTGTCTGGTTCGGCGAGTTCATGCAGCCCGACTGGGACATGTTCCAGAGCGGGCACACGTGGGGTGCGTTCCACGCCGCGGGGCGCGCGGTTTCGGGCGGTCCCGTGTACGTTTCGGACAAACCCGAAGCGCACGACTCCGAGGTCTTGCGCAGGCTCGTCTGCTCCGACGGCAGTGTGCTTCGCTGCGACGAACCAGGGCGGCCGACGCTCGACGTGCTCCTTTCCGATCCCACGCGCGAGGACGTTCTCCTCAAAATTTGGAACCGCGCGGGCAAGGGGGGCGTTGTCGGTGTGTTCAACGCACGCGTCGGCGCCGAGGGCGCGGAGGGTCCCGAGCTTTCGGGGGAAACGGGGCCGTCCGACGTTCCTGGGCTTGCGGGCAACGCCTTCGCGAGCTTTCGTTTCGTTGCGCAAGCGCTCGAGCGGCTCGCTCCGAACGAGCGCCGAACGCTGGCGCTCGGCGAACGCGGCTACGAGGTATTCACCTTCGTGCCCGTCGAAAGGGAGTTCGCCGCCGTCGGTCTCGCCGGCAAACTGAACGCCCACGGCGCCGTCCGCTCGGTCTCGTGGAGCGACGATCGCACCGTCATCGTGGCGCTCGCCGACGGCGGCGCGTTCGTCGCGTACAGCAAGGCGTGTCCGCTGAGCGTGGAAGGGCTCGGTGGGCCGCTTCGTTTCGAGCACGACGCGGCAACGGGTACGCTCCGAGTCTCGATCGAGCGGACCGGGCGCGTCGAGGTGACGATTCGTTTCTGACCTCGGGAAGGGCGAGCGCCGAACGCCCTTCGTGCGGCATTTCCAAAACTATCGCCTGCGACAATTGTCGTTCGCGACAATTTGAAATCGTCGCGGGAACGTGGTCTGCGGTGGGCACTCGTCGCCGCAAAGCGGGGCTCGTCGCCGCAAAGCGGGGCTCGTTCGCGCCCCCGTTCGGCGCTAGCCGGCGCCTTCTTTCGCGCGTTTGCGCAGTCGTTCGAGGAGGGCGTCGCGGTTCGACGGCGCTGCGACCTCGGTCGGCTCGTGCGTCATCGGCATGGCGAGCGCCACGGCGCGGGTGAAGCGAGAGGTCTTGTCTTCCTCCCAAGCCGGCATGACCGAGGGACGGAGCGGCGGCGAGGAGTTCGACGCCGGCGGAGGGACACTCGCCGGCTCGCCGTTCGACGGCGCCGGGGGAGCGACGCTCGGCGCCGCCGGGCGTACGCTGCCTGGCGCCGGTGGCACGCTCGCGGGACCTCGTGACGACGCGGCAACGTCGCTCGACCCGCGTGACGAGACGGCGCGTTCGACGAAGGCGCGCGTCGCCGAGCCGTAGCGCCGGAAGCGCACGCGGAGGCCCGCGGGTCGCCCTTCGGTTGCGGCGACGACGCCGACCACCCTGGCTTCGGCGCGGATGGGCTTCGACCCGTCTGCAAGCGTTACGTCGAACACGACGTCCGTCTCCGCGGGAAGCTCGGCTTGCCCGACGAGCACCATCGAGCGGGTATCGATGCTCCAGCCCTCCCGCTCGAGGTACTCGTCCGCGCTCGCATAGGGGCGGGTGAGATGAAGGACGACCGGGCTCGTCACGGCGCGACTCGACGGTCTAACAGGGTACACGCGACGGCCGGGCGCTTCCAGTGGTAGAGAGCGCGCATGTCGAGACGCAGAAAAGTGCTCGTCGTGGGCTCCGGCGGGCGCGAGCACGCACTCGCCGTGAGGCTCCTCGAGTCGGAGAGTGTAGGAGAAGTGCTCCTCTTGCCCGGCAACGCCGGAACGAGCGTCTCGCCGGGATGGGCCGCGGGGAAGATGCTCCGAAATGTCGCGGGCGAGGCCGTCGAGATCGCTCGCCGCGAAGCGGTGGATCTCGTCGTCGTCGGGCCGGAAGCGCCGCTTTGCGCTGGGCTTTCCGATGAGCTCGCGGGCGCGGGAATCGCCGTGTTCGGGCCGTCGCGGGCTGCGGCGCGCCTCGAGGGTTCGAAGGCGTTCATGAAGGATTTTGCGGTGCGTCACGGCCTGCCGACGGCGCGGCACGTCGTCGTCACCGATGCGGCCGAGGCCGAGCGCGCCGTGCGGTCGTTCTCGGCGCCGCCGGTCGTGAAGGCCGACGGGCTCTGCGCCGGCAAGGGCGTCGTCGTCGCGGACACGCACGCAGAAGCGATCGAAGCGGCGCAAGGCATGCTGACGGGCGCGCTGTTCGGTGAGGCGGGGAAAATCGTCGTCCTCGAGGAGCGCGTGCTCGGCGCCGAAGCGAGCATGCACGCCGTCTCGGACGGCGAGCGCTTCGTCGTGCTCTCCGCCGCGCAGGATCACAAGCGCATCGGCGACGGAGATCGGGGCCCCAACACGGGCGGCATGGGCACGTACGCTCCCGCTCCGCTCGTCACGCCTGCTCTCGCCGAGCGCGTCAGGCGCGAAATTTTCGCTCCGGCGTTCGCCGGCATGAAGGGCGACGGCATGCCGTACAAGGGCGTGCTCTTCGCCGGGCTGATGGTCACGCCCGCGGGCGAGCCGATCTTGCTCGAGTTCAACGTGCGCTTCGGCGATCCGGAGACGCAAGTGCTCGTGATGACGACGGCGGGCGATTTCGGCGACGCATTCGCGGGCGCCGCATCGGGCACGCTTTCGGAAACGGCGCTTGCCCCGAACGGCGAGCACGCGGTGTGCATCGTGCTCGCCGCGGCGGGTTATCCGGACGCCCCGAAAAAAGGCGACGTTATCGCGGGCATCGATGCCGCCGAGTCGCTCGAGGGCGTCCGCGTATTCCACGCGGGAACGAGCCGGTCGGGAAGCGACCTCGTCACGGCGGGTGGCCGCGTCCTCGGCGTAACGGCGCGTGCTGGGTCGCTCCGTGAGGCGCACGCACGCGCGTATGCCGCCGCCGAGCGGGTGCGTTTCGACGGCGCGCAGTTTCGGCGCGACATCGCCGGGCGGGCGCTCGGATGACGGCGCGAGGGGAGCTCACGCCGCTTCTCGGTGCGCTCGAGCGCGGCGGCGTGGTGGCGATCGCGACCGAGTCGTTCTTCGGGCTTCTCGCCGACGTGACGCAGCCCGGCGCGCTCGCGCGGCTGGTCGCGCTCAAGCCGCGCGGGGCCGACAAGGGTATGCCGCTCGTCTTGCCCGAACGAACGGCGTGGGCGCCGCTCGTCGAGGAAATCCCGCCTGGTGCGGTCACGCTCGCGGACGCGTTTTGGCCCGGAGGCCTTTCCATCGCGCTTCGCGCGTCCCGCTCGCTCGACGCACGCGTGATGCTCGACGCGCGCGTCGCCGTGCGCGTGCCCGGCGCGTGCCCGGCAGCGGAGCTCGTTCGCGCCTACGGGCGGCCGCTCACGGCGACCAGCGCCAATCTTTCGGGTGAACCGCCCGCGACGGCCGCGGACGCGGTGGTCCGCTCCTTTCCGGGCGCGGTGGAAGACGGAACGCTTACAGTGTGGCGCGACAGCGACGCGCCCGGTGGCGCGCCCTCGACGATGGTCGTCTTCGCGGACGGTCGCGCATGGATTGCGCGCGAAGGTGCCGTGCCGCGAACCCGCGTTTCGGACGTTCTTCGCAAGGCCGGTGTCTTGCTTGACGACGGCGTGCCGCATCGCTAGGAAATTCGCCCCCATATGGCACGAGCACTGAATTTCAACGCGGGCCCGGCGGCACTTCCCCTTGCAGCTCTCGAGCGAGCTCAGGCGGAGCTCTTGGATCTCGGCGGTACCGGCATGAGCGTGATGGAGCACAGCCATCGCGGCAAAGCCTACGAAGCCGTCCACAACGAAGCGATCGCGCTGCTGCGCGGCCTCGACATTCCCGGCTATTTCAACGGCGCGAGCCGCGGCCTGCTGCCGCCCGGCGATCCCCATCACTTCGACCGCACCCGCT
>DASUTR010000683.1:0-14011 GCA_036374535.1 Polyangiaceae bacterium | reverse complement strand
CGTGCCGCTGCAAGGCTCCTTCGGCCTCCTGTACGCGCTCGCGTTCGTCTTCATTTCGGCGAACCTCGCGCTCGGCCTGCTCTTTTCCACGCTGGCGTCGACGCAGCAACAGGCGATGCAGATGGGGATGTTCTTCCTACTCCCGAACATCTTGCTCTCGGGTTTCATGTTCCCCTTCGAAGGCATGCCGCGCCCGGCCCAGTTCATGTCGGAGCTGCTCCCGCTCACTCATTTCTTGCGCATCGTGCGCACCATCACGCTCAAGGGCGGCGATTTCTCGGACGTGCGCGCGGAGCTTTTATGGCTGACCGGAATTTTTTGTGTGTTGGTCTTGCTCGCGTCGCTGCGCTTCAGAAAGAAGTTGCTGTAGCCCCATGGCTCGCCCCCGCACCGACATTCGTCCTCGTATCTTGCACGCGGCGCGCAAGCGCTTTCGTGACCGCGGCGTCGACGGCGCCTCGCTGCGTGCGATCGCGCGCGACGCGAAGACGAGCATCGGCATGATCTACTACTACTTTCCCACCAAAGACGACCTCTTCTACGCCGTCGTCGAGGAAAGTTACGAAAAGATCCTCGCCGACATCGAGCGCGCGCTCGCGAGCGACGTGAGCCTCGAGGAGCGGCTCGTCCGGCTCGGCGAACGCATCGCCGACGCCACCGACGAGGAAGTCGAAACCGTGCGTCTCGTCCTGCGCGAAGCGCTCCAGTCCTCGGCGCGACGCGACCGCCTGGTGCAGCGCTTCACGCGTGGACACGTCGCGCTCATCGCGCGAACGGTGATGGATGGACTGCACCAGGGTGCGTTCGACTCGAAGCGTCACCCGGCCGTGCTGTTGCTCGCGACGTTCTCGCTCGCGTTTCCGCCGCAGATCCTACGGCGCGTCGTCGGCGAGCGCCTCCCGGTCCCGGGCATTCCGAGCGGTAAAGCGCTCGCGCGCGAGCTCGTCGACGTGCTCTTCCACGGTGCCGGCGCGCGCTGAACCGGCGGGCGCCCAAATGGGCGCTCCGCCCGCCCATGACGCTTCGCGATCGGGGTTTTTCTCGAGAAGTATCGAGCTTGGGGCCGCGCGCGGGGCCGGCACGACGGTTGCTGTCCGCTCCGGCGTGCATGCCATGCTTCTCGACCGCGCTAACGACAACGACCCGACGCTCATTCCTTTACTGACCCCTCGCGAGCGCGAGGTGCTCGTGAGCGTCGCGCAAGGCTTTTCCAACACGCGCATCGCCGCGCTCATCGGCGTCTCGGCGTCCACCGTGGCCACGCACCTTGCGCGCGCACGCGAGAAGCTAGGTCAGCGGCACACGAAAATCCTCGTTCAGCGGGTGCGGATCCTCGCGCAGTCGCTGGCGGCCCTGCCGGGGCTCACGCGCGCCGAGCTCGAGGTCGCGCGTCTCGCGTGCGCGGGGCTTTCGAACCGCCAGATCGCCGAGCTTCGGGCCTGCTCGGTGTACACGGTCTCGAACCAGCTCTCGAGCGTGTACGCAAAGATCGGGGGAGGAAACCGGCGCGCGCTCCGCTCCGCGCTGCTCGAGCCGGCGGGGCTCGAGCAGCGTCTACCGCGTTCCTTGGCTCAGCGCGGCTCGTCGAGACAGAACCCGTTCGTGCAAGGCACGCCGTTGCAACAATCCCCGGCCGTGTCGCACCCCTGTCCGTACGCGGAGCAGGTGCCGCCCGTACCGCCCGTCGGCGTGCCGCCGGTGCTGGAGGTGCCGCCCGTTCCGGTCGTACCACCAACGCCGCTGTCGGGGACGCCGCCGTCGGTGATCACGCCGCCGCAAATGCCGCTCGTCGCGCCGGGCAGGATGGTGCAGGGCAGCCCGCGGCAGCAGTCGGCGGTCGTCGTGCACGCGCCGCCGGCGGAAACGCAGCTATCGGCTCCGCAGACGAACGGCGGATCACCATCCGGGTTCGGCACGCAGGGCAGGTTGCAGCAGTCCGCGCTCGACGCGCACGCTTGGCCGACGTAGTTCTGCGGGTCCGTGCAATCGATTTCCGCTGCAAGGCAGCGCGGAATCCCGAGGTTGTCCTGCTTGCACGTGTTGAACTGGAGCACGTTGCCCGAGCAGCAATTCGCGTTCGCGTTGCATTCGACCTCCTGCAATCGGCAGATGCCGCCCGCGGGCGTGCAGGAGTTGCCGTTGTTGCAACGGCCGACGGGATTGTCTCCCTCCTTCATGCAGGTGATACCGGCGGTGTCGCCGTCGGGACGGCCCTCGGCGCCGCAACAATCGAGATCTTCGCGGCAATTTTCACCCGTCGGGTGGCAGCCGCTCGGGGGCTGACAGACGAGCACCCCGGTCGGGCCGTAGGGGAAGCACGCGCGGCTGCAGCACTCGCCGCCGCAGGTCGGCAGCGGATTCGCCGGATCGTACACGGCACCGCCGGAGCACACCTCGCCCGCGCTGAGACAGCCGGTGGCGCCGCTCGCCGGAGCGAGCGTACAGACGCCGAGTGCCGCGCCGTCGGCCATGGTGCACTTGCCGCCGCAGCACTCGAAGTCGGTCCGGCAGGTGTCGCCGGCCTGCACGCAGTACGAAGGCGCCGGCGAACACATCCCGTCGACGCAGTACTTCGAGCAACAATCCGCCGGAGCATCGCAGGGATTTCCCGACGTGCGACAGGCGTCGTTCAGCGGTGCGCACACGTCGTTCGTGCAGACGCCGCCGCAACACTCCTCGTTCGCCGTACATGCGGCGCCGTCCGCCGTGCACTGATCGGCCGAGCATTCGCCGTCGATGCACGAAAACGAGCAACAGTCGGGACCGGCTTCACACGGCTCGCCGGAGTCGGCGCACGTGCCCGGGCCCGCGCCGCCTTCGTTGCCGCCGGTGCCCGAGGTGCCGCCGTTCGAACCGCCGCTGCCGCCTCTACCGGAGCTGCCGGAGCTGCCGGAGCTGCCGGAGCTGCCGCCGGTCGTGCCCATGCCCGCTTCGGCTCCGGTTCCACCTTTACCGGAGTCGTCATCGCCGGCGTCGCCGCCATCCGACGAATCTCCGCTGCATGCCGCGAAGAAAAGTCCCGCGACGAGCCCCGACGCGCTGAACAAAACCGCAGCACGCCCCTTGAACGCCCTCTTGGCGAGTACCGACTTCATGTGCCTTCAGTGGAAGCGCTATCTCACTATTACGACCGAGCGGTAGGAAAACTTTGCGCGCGTGTAGGCAAAGGTCGCAGCTCCGGCGCCGGGAAACCACGCGAACGTGGACGTGCGGCCACGCCGCGTCCGCGACACCGCTCCGAATTCGCGGAATTTACGCGCTCCGTGGCTTGGCGCGACGGTTGCTGAAGGAGTGGCTCGAACAAGGAGCCCAGCATGGACTTTCAAACCCGCTTCGCGATTCTCACGGCCGTCGGCGTTGCTTCGTTTTCTTCCGGCCTTTCGCTCACGACGGCGTGCAGCACGCACGCCGACGCCAAGCCCGAGACGATCAGCATTCACCCTGCGCTGCCGACGGAGCAGAAACCCGTGCCGCCGCTTTCCGAAAAGCCCGCCGTGAAAGCGACGGAGCTCGCGCTCGAGACGAAAGCGAAGAGCGGAGAGCTGCCGAAGAACGACGCGCCCGTCGACGCGAAGACGCTCGCGCCCGAACGCATCGCCGTCCGGCGTCTGGTCGTGACGCACGCCGTGAACGAGCGCGAGCCCGTCGAACCCGCCGAGCTCGTCTCCGGCACGCCGATTCTGGCGTTCGTCGAGCTCTCGAACCAAGACGCCTTGCCGCGCACCGTGACCGTCACCTTCGAACGCGAAGGTCGGCCCGCCGTCGGTCACGTCAAACTCTCCGTCCCGGCGAAGTCCCCGCGCTTCCGCACCTGGGCTCGCACGCGAAACCTGGGCGATGCCGGAACGTGGGAAGCCGTCATCACGAGCGACGATGGCAAAGAGCTCGGAAGACAACCCTTCGAGCTCACCGAAACCCTGAACCCCGCATGAAGCGGGCGCCCCGAAATTTCGATGGCGGGTCTCCTCCGCTCTCAGCGCCTTCGCGGTAAAATCCGGAAAGTAGGTGGAGGCGAGGCGCTAACGGCGGTCGGCGGCGAGGGGGGGTGGGAGCAGTGGAGATTCGGTGCTCGGTTCGAGGACGCTGGCGAGCCACTCGGCGTGGGGGCGGACGCGGTACCAGATGCTGCGGTCGGGGGTACGGAACGCCTCGAATTGCCACGTCTGGAGCAGGGGTTTCCCGGGGTTGCCCGCGAGCACGATGGGCTGACCCGTGAGCGGATCGCTCTCGTAGACGAAGAACGAGTGAAAGTGCATCAGGTTGTTTCGGCGGTCCCACGGCGTGTAACCGCGGATCATCACGACGTCGCCGGGCTCGTAGTGGTCGGCTTCGCGCACGAGGTAATCGGCGAATTTTTCGCGATACTTGAACTCGACTCGCTCCTTCTCGGCGAGCATGTGCACGTCGAACGATTCGGGGCGCGACTGCGCGAACTCGATGAAGCTCGTCGCGCGCCGCTTCGTCTCGTCGGCCATCGTGCCGAAATCGAGCGTGCCCATGACGCGTTCGCGCTTCTCGCCGCGCGAGCGATAGTGCGTTCCGCTCGCGCGCTCGAGCGTATCGAACAAGAAGTCGACGCACACCTGCGGCACGAGCGGCTTACCGCGCAGGTTGAAGACCTCGTAGACGTCGTCCTGGAATTCGTAGCTGCGTTTGCCGGCCTGATACGCGCGCAGCCACTCGCGGCGCAGCCGTCCGTCTTGCTGGCCGTACTCGGTGTGTGGCTCGTCGAAGGGCAAGCCGTCTTCGACTTGCTCGACCATCGCCTGGCGAAAGGGAGCGAGCAGGCGCGCGTGCTTTTCCGCCTGAAGCCGGAACCCCGCGACCTTTTTCCGCGTCTCCGCGTCCGCCGTGTCGCAGCGGAACTCGAGGTGTGCGCCTTGCGAGTCGAGCAGCGTGGGCACCCACACCGACCCGTAACGGAGATCCGCGACGATCGCTCGCTCGGTCATGTGCTTCACCGCGACGCGATCGAAGCCGAGGCGGAGCCTGAGCGTTCGGAAGTCGCGGTGAAGGGGCACGGGGGGCGTGCCCGAGCCCACACGGTCGAACAAAAGGAGGCGCACGCGCTCGCCGCGCTCCGGACCGTCGGCGAACACGTAGTTTCCGTTCTTCGTTCGCTCCGCGGTGAGCTGGCGCTCGCCGCGCTGGATCCAGATGCGCTCGTCGCTGAAGAGCGTCTGCGCGCTCACGAGATCGACGAGAGCGAACGCGAGCTCCGGCTTCTCGGCGTAGAGATAGCCGTCGCGCAAGAGCACCGAGCGCCCGAGATCGGGCTTCATCGAAAACAACATCCAGAGCCGCTGAATGGTGCTCCACGGCGAGTCCGTGTTTTCGATCATCGCGCGATAGCGGACGGCGTCTTCGCTCGACGTGCGATCCGAGCTCGGCTTCTGGACGAAGAGAACGGGCTCGGCCTTGGCGTAAAGGAGAACGAGGGAGCGGTTTTGCTCGAGCCCGGGCGCGCCCGGAAGCCCCGGCGCGCGGCGCACGCGGTCGATCGCGCGCTGGCAGTCTCCGGCCGCTTCGTTCACGTCGGTGTCCGTGACGGCCGGCGCGACCGAGGAGGGATTCGACAAATCGCGTGGCGACTCCGGCAGCGCCGCAGCGGGCACTGCTACCTCCGTCTTGCGCGGCACCGGCTCGGGATCGGCGCTTGGCTCACCACCCTTGGGCGTGCACGCGCCGAACACACTCGCAAGGAGAGCTAGAGAGAGTACTTTCGTCGTCGCGCGCCCGAGCGCGCAGGCATCCGGCACTGTGCCTTAATTTGATGCCGACCGGACGGAGTCGCAAGACCGAGTAGGCTTCGAGCATGGAGGTCCTCTTATCGAAACCCGGTGCCGAGGTTTTCGTTCCGGATGGAACGGCGGTCGCGGCGGCGCTCGGCCGCACGACGCACCTCGGAATCGGCGCTCATGCCGACGATCTCGAGCTCATGGCCGCTCACGGGATCTTCGAGTGTTACGCGAGTGGGGAAAGGTGGTTTGCCGGAGTCATCGCGACCGACGGCGCCGGAAGCCCGCGGGCGCCGGGTCAGGCTCAAGCGAACGCCTCGGACGTTCGAACGACGCGTCGCGGCGAACAAAAGCGAGCCGCGGAGCTCGGACGCTACGGTGCGCTCGTCATGCTCGACCACTCGAGCGCGGAAGCGAAGGACGCTTCGAACGGCGCGCTCGTCCGCGACCTCGAGGCGTTGCTCCGGGCGACCACCCCGACCGTCGTCTATACCCACAACCTCGCCGACGCGCACGACACGCACGTCGCCGTGGCGCTCGCGGTGATCGCCGCCTGTCGAAAGCTCGCCGACGCCGAAAAGCCCACGCGCGTCGTCGGGTGCGAGGTCTGGCGCGGCCTCGATTGGCTTTCGCCGGCGGCGAAGGTCGCCTTGCCCGTCGACGGGCAGCACGACCTCGAGACGGCGCTCATTCGGGTCTTCGAATCTCAGCTCGGTGCGGGGAAGCGCTTCGACGCGGGCGCCGTCGGCCGACGGCGCGCCAACGCGGCGTTCAACGACATTCGCGAAGCCGATCGCCACGAGGGCATCGTGTGGGCGATGGATCTCACTCCCGCCGCGCGCGGAGACGTCGAACCCGACGAGCTCGTCACGCGCCATCTGCGTGAGTTCGAAGACGACGTGCGCCGGCGGCTCGCGCGTTTCGCACGCTGACCGGTTTCGGGCGTTCCGCCTTCGTACGCGAGCGCTACTGCGCGGCGGGAACGCTCCGAGCCTCGCGAAGGCGCCGGAGCACGTTCGAGACGACGTGGTCGCAACGATCGCCGTCGAAATCGAAGAGCGCCGGGAGCGTGCCGCCCACGCGATGCGTGAGCCATGACTGCAGCCGCTCGCGCGCGCGGTAGTGGCGTGTCTTCACGGTGTCTTCCGGCACGCCGAGGATATCCGCCGTTTCCGCGACGCTCAGGTTCTCGATCGAGCGCAGGACGAACGTGGTGCGGAATATCTCGGGCAACGAGTCGACGGCATGCTCGAGCAGCACGCGGAGCTCGCCGTCGCTGGCGCGATCTTCGGGTCCGGGAGAGGTGGAAGTCATCAGAGCATCCTCCGAATCGGTGTCTTCGAGTGATTCCAGGCGCTTGCGTCGTCGCACGCGGGCCAATGCTTCGTGGACGGCGATGCGTGTGAGCCACGTCGAAAATCGGGCTCGCCCGGAGAAGTCTCGAAGGTGCATGAATGCGTTGACGTGCGCTTCTTGCGTCACGTCGCTCGCCTCGTCGTCGTCCCGTACGATGGCGCGGACCACGCGATAGACACGCCGGTTGTAGCGGCGCATGACGACCTCGAAGAGCTCCGTCTCGCCGCGGCGTACCCGCTCGAGGACGACGTCGTCTTCGAGCTCGGATAGGGCTTCCATCAAGGCTGAACTCCGTTCGCGTTCTGGCTCGCTCTCGATCGAGTGGAGCGAACGACAAAGGTTCCCGCGGTCATTTCCGCGGACCCGGACCGACCGGCACCGCGGACCCCGAACCGCGACCGGAGCCGGCGGCGACCCCGCGGGCGCCGAGGCGAACCCCTTTTCCGGCCGGGTCACGCGACGCTTTGCGCGGATTTCCCGCCAAACCGGCCCTGCTCGCCCGCGCAGGTTACTTTCGAGGCGCGCTCGCCGAAACACGCCCGAATCCATCGGCGGATAGACTCGGGGCGTGCAACTCGACGCGTACGACGTGGATCCGGCGAGCCACGACGAGATGTTCGAGCCGGGTGCGGTGGTGCGACCGGAGTACCGCGAGCTCGCCCAGCGTCTGTCGGAAATGACCTCGGCGGACATCGAGCAGCGAAAGCGGCTCGCCGATCTCCTGCTTCGCAACCTCGGCGTGACGTTTACCGTGTATTCGGACAACGCCGGCATCGAAAAGGTATTCCCCTTCGATCCCATTCCGAGACTCATCACCGCGCGCGAGTGGGACAAGATCGAGAAGGGGCTCGTTCAGCGCGTGCAGGCGCTGAACCTGTTTTTGAACGACGTCTACGGCGAGCAGAAGATCCTGAACGACGGCGTCGTCGATCCCGCTCTCGTCTACGAGGCGAGCGGCTTCCGGCGCGAGATGATCGGAATGGCGCCGCCGCGCAACGTCTACACGCACATCGTCGGCACGGACTTGATCCGCGACGAGAAGGGCAACTTCGTCGTGCTCGAGGACAACGTGCGAAGCCCGAGCGGCGCGTCGTACGTGCTCGAGTGTCGCGAGGTGTTGAAGCGCGTGTTCCGCGTCCTGTTCGAGCGCTACGGCGTCAGGCCCATCGACGACTACGGGGACTGGCTGCGCGCGGCGCTCTTGCACGTCGCACCGCGCACCGCGGACGAGCCGACGATCGTGCTGCTCTCGCCCGGCATGTACAACTCGGCCTATTTCGAGCACAGCCTGCTCGCCCGGCGCATGGGCGTGACGCTCGTCGAGGGACGAGATCTGGTCGTGACCGAAGGCGCCGTCTGGATGCGCACGACTCAGGGGCTCAAGCGCGTCGACGTGATCTATCGGCGCATCGACGACGACTACCTCGACCCCGTCGTGTTCCGTCAGGACTCCATGCTCGGCTGCGCGGGCTTGTTCTCGGCGTACCGGAGCGGCGCCGTCGCGCTCGCGAACGCTCCCGGCACGGGCGTCGCCGACGACAAGGCGATCTACCCGTTCGTGCCGGACATGATCCGCTACTACCTAGGCGAGGAACCGATTCTCGAGAACGTCCGCACGTACATCGCGTCGCGCCCGGACGACAAGAAGTACATCCTCGAGAACCTCGGCTCGCTCTGCATCAAACAGACGGACGCTTCGGGCGGCTACGGCATGCTCATCGGCACGCAGTCGACCGCCGAGCAGCGCGAGGAATTCCGCCGGCGCATCGAAGCGAACCCGCGCTCGTACATCGCGCAACCGGTCATCAAGCTCGGCCGCCACCCGACCCTCATCGACGACAAGCTCGAGGGCCGCTGCGTCGATCTGCGACCGTACGTCCTCGCGGGGGAAAAGGTACGCGTGATTCCGGGCGGGCTCACGCGCGTCGCGCTCCGCAAGGGTTCGCTCGTCGTCAATTCGAGCCAGGGCGGCGGCTACAAGGACACGTGGGTGCTCGCCGGCAACCCCGGCGCGGAGGGCGGCCCGTGAGAAACGAGCTCTTCTCGTGCTGAGCCGCGTCGCCGACGCCTTGTACTGGATGGGTCGCTACATCGAGCGCGCCGAGCACGCCGCTCGCGTACTCGAGGTGACGCGCGCCCTGCTCGTCGACATCGCCGAAGTCGATCCCGAAACGGCGCGCGGCCAGTGGCAGCGCGTGCTGATTTCCCTGGGTGTCCCCGACGTCCCTACGGAGAAGCTCCTTTTCGATCACACCGAGCCCACGTCGCTCGTTTCGTGCGTCGCGCACGCGCGCGAGAACGCTCGCCAGGTTCGCGAGGTGATAAGCTCCGAGGCCTGGGAGCAGTTGAACCAGGCGTACTGGGCGCTCGAAGAAGCGCGCGGGCGCGGACTTCACGAAAGCCAGATCTCTCAAGTGCTCTCGGGCATCGTGAGCGCGAGCTTTCAGTGGGAAGGCGTGGCCGACGGAACGATGAGCCGCGACGAGGGTTGGTTGTTCGTGAAGCTCGGAAAATTCGTCGAGCGTTTGGACGGTACGGGCCGCATCGTCGGCGTGTGCGCGGACGGCGCCGCCCGAACGGCGCCCAGCACCGAGAACGTGCGCTGGCTGTGGCTCCTCCGCTGCCTGTGCGCGATGGAAGCATACCGAAAAGCGCACCCGCAACAGGTCGACCGCAGGAACGTGCTCGATTTCTCGATGTTCGACCGCGAATTTCCGCGCACCGTCTCGTACGCGGCCGACGCGGCAGCGGATTTCGCGCGGCGTCTCGGCGAGCTTCACCCCGGTCGCAGCAAGGGCGTCGACCGCGCGTTCGGCAAGCTCGCCGCTCGACTCCAATACACCGACGTGAACGAGGTCGAGGAAAGCGGCACGGCACGCTTCCTCAAGGAGCTCGGCAGCGAGCTCGGCGAAGCGAGCCAGCTCCTGCAGAGCTCGTACTTCTTGCGTTGAGACGCACAGGAAAGGCGCACGGCATGCTACTCGGAATTCAACACAAGACGGTCCTCACGTACGCTGCGCGCATTCGCGAGTCGGTGCTCGAGCTTCGCGTCACGCCTCGCAGTGACAAGAACCAGACGCTGCGCGCGTTCAACCTGCACGTGGGTCCCGAGGTCCCCGTCTTCTCGCACCGGGACTGGAACGACAACCAAGTACACCACTTCACGGTCGCGGCGTTCCACGAACGGGTCGTCATCGCCGCGAGCGCGAACGTCGAAACGCACGCGCAGCGCGTGGACCTCTCCGCGTGCGCCGACCCCTTGCCGCTCGCCGGCTTGAACCACCGTTTCCACGATTTTCTGGGATTTCAGGGACCCGTCGAGCGCGACCCGCGACTCCTGCGCTTCGCCGAGGAATGCGGCGCGTTCCGCGCGAAGCGGGCCGGTGAAGCAGCGCTGCTCGTGACCAAACGCTTGGGGGAGCTCATCGAGTACAAGAAGGGTGTCACCTCGAGCGCGACGCGCGTCTCGGGCGCGCTCGATCTGGGCCAGGGCGTATGCCAGGACTTTTCGCACGCCGCCGTAGCGCTCCTGCGCATCCTCGGTATCCCCGCACGCTACACGTCCGGCTATCTCTACCGTGACTCGGACCGCGAGCTCGAGACCCATTCGTGGTGCGAAGCGTTCCTCCCGTCCGTCGGCTGGGTGGGTCTCGACCCGACTCATCGCGAGCTCGCGGGCGACGGGCACGTCGCAGTCGCCGCCGGCCGCAGCTACGCCGACGTTCCGCCCAACCGCGGCGTCTACCGGGGCGAGTCGGACGAGACCATCGCCGTCTCGGTCAAGATCACGAAGCTCGACGAGCGACTGCTCGGCCTTCCGCCCGTCTCGCCGGCGTCGCTCGAGGTGCCGACCTTCCTGCCCCCGCCGCGCGGCGAACCCGCGCTGAGCTCGTCATCGCTCGAGCAACAACAGCAGCAGCAACAACAACAGCAGCGCCAACAGCAGCAGTAGTCCGTCGTAGGTCGTTGTCAGCCGGCTAGTCGTTTGGCGGCGGCCGAAGGACGCGCAAATCGAGCCCCTCGCAAGCGGCGAGGAGCTCTGCTAGCTTCGAAAGACGTGACGCTAGGGAACCCACGTGTGCGGAGCGGTGTGCCCGCGTGAAACGTCATTCGTTGAAGAGTCGGGATCGCGTTACGATCGGAGTGCTCGCCGACGACGTGTCGAACGGCTATTCGGAGCCGATCGTCGCGGAGCTTTCGGACGCGGCGCGCGAGCGCGGCGTCTCGCTCATCAACTTCGTCGAGTGGCTCGGCCCGGACGCGCTGTACGCGCGACGCAGACTGACGATCGACCTCGCGGGCCCGAGCTGCTGCGACGCCGTGCTGGTGCTGCCGATCGGCTACAACGTGGGCGCGGACGAGCTCGCGCGCTACTGCGCCCGCTTCCTGCCGTTGCCGGTTTGCTCGATTCCGGAGATAGCCGATGACCGCCACTCGCGCGTCTGCGTCGACAACGAGCCGGGCATGCGCGAGGGCATCCGGCACCTCGTCGAGGTCCACAAGTACCGCCGTATCGGCTTCGTGCGCGGGCCCGAACGCAGCGACGAGGCCGAGCTCCGCTACCGCGTGTATCGCGAGGTGCTCGCCGAGCACGGCATCACGCCCGATCCGAACTGGATTGCGCCCGGAAACTACGTGACGCAGGGCGGGCTCGAAGCCGTGCGGCTGTTCTACGACGAGCGCCGGCTGAAGCTCGACGCCATCGTCAGCGCGAACGACGGCATGGCGCTCGGCGTGCTCGAGGGACTCGCGGCGCGCGGCATCTCCGTGCCGAGGGACGTCGCCCTGATGGGCTTCGACGACGTCGATCTCGCGCGCTACGTCGACCCGCCGCTCACCACCGTGCGGCAGCCGCTCCGGGAGCTCGGCAGGACGGCGCTCGAGCATCTCTTGGAACGGCTCGCGACGGGAGGCCCCCCGGCGCAACGCGTCTTGCCGAGCGAGCTCGTGATCCGCGAGTCGTGCGGCTGCTTGAGCTACCAGAGCGGACGCAAGGATTCGGCGCGCGCGCCCGCCGACTCCGAAGCGGAGAATCTCGTCCGCGCGGCACCCGACGTGACGCGCGCGATGCGCTCGCTCGGCATTCCGGGCGCTCCGAGCTCGGGGTGGCCGGACAAGCTCTTCAGCACGTTCGCGAGCGACGTGCTCTCGGGCACCGAAGCCTTCCTCGAAGCGCTCCACGAAGTGCTCGACGGCACGGGACGGGTGCGCGGTGACGTAGGTGGGTTTCACAAGGTGCTCACCCTCATCTGGCAGCGCACGACGCGCGCGCTCTCGCCCGGCTCGGTCACGTGGCGACGGGCCGACGTGCTGCTCCACGCGGCGCGCGCCGTCGTCTCGGGCGCCGCGGAGCGCGCGCAATCGAGCCGTCAGGTTCGCTTCGAAGATTTCGCGTACAAGCTCACGCGCACGAGCAACGCGCTCGCGCTCGTTACCGACCTCGCGTCCGTCGGCGGCGCGCTCGCGACCGAGCTGCCGCTCTACGGTATCCCCACCGGGTTCGTTTGCCTGTACGACGACGAACGCGGCGCGCGGGAGGCCGACGGCTTCGGCGCTGCGCGTCTCGTCGCCGGCGTGGGTCCTTCGGGTCCGCTCCTGTTGCCGCACGGGGGCATCTGGTTTCGAGCCGGCTCGGTGCTTCCCGACTCCGTCGAGCTCGATCCGAACCAGCTCGAGTACGTCGTCGGTCCGCTCTCCCGCGCCGGTGATTCACCCGGCTACGCCGTGTTCGCGCGCGGCCCCATCGAAGGTTTCGTGTACGAGAATCTGCTCTCGCAG
This sequence comes from Polyangiaceae bacterium, assembly GCA_036374535.1. Taxonomy (GTDB): domain Bacteria; phylum Myxococcota_A; class Polyangia; order Polyangiales; family Polyangiaceae; genus PMG-095. The sequence continues at coordinate 1,139 of DASUTR010000683.1, read as the reverse complement.
CTCGGGGGGGCGGTACGACGCCTCGAACTTCTCGACCGCCTGCTCGCCGAGGCGACGCGCCGCGAGGCGGCCGAGCGGCGCCGCATGGAAGAGGAGCTCGCGATCGCGACCCGAATCCAAACCAGCGTCCTACCGCGCAACGTCGCCACCGAAGGGCTCGAGATCGCGGCGCTGATGCTTCCGGCGACCGAAGTCGGCGGCGACTACTACGACGTGATCCCGACGGCGGGCGGCTGCTGGCTGGGCATCGGCGACGTGGCCGGCCACGGGCTACCGACGGGCGTCGTCATGCTCATGCTCCAAAGCGTCGTGAGCGGGCTCGTGAGAACGCACCCCCACTCGGCGCCGCGCGACATCCTCTGTGCCGCGAACGCCGTCTTGTACGACAACGTCCGAGAACGCATGAAGCAGGACGAGCACATGACGCTCACGCTGCTCCGCTACGAAAAAGGCGGGCGGCTGACGTTCGCCGGCGCCCACGAAGACATCCTCGTTCATCGCACCAGCGAGGGACGCTCGGAATGGATCGAAACGCCCGGCACCTGGATTGGCGCGGCGCGTGACATCGAGGCGGCGACCAAAGACACGACGTGCGAGCTTCGCGGCGGTGACGTGCTCGTCCTCTACACGGACGGCGTCACCGAGGCGCGAAACCACAAGGGTGAGCAGTTCGGGCCCGAACGTCTTGCCGCGGCCGTCGCGCGGATGGCCAAGGAACCGGTGGAAACGATCCGCGATCGACTACTCGCCGAGCTCCGCGCCTGGGCGCCGAAACAAGAAGACGATCTCACGTTCTTGATCGCCCGCCACCGCAACGAGCACCGAGCCTGAGCGCGCGGCTAGCTCGGCAACGGTTCGACTTCGACGACTTTGGGGGCGAGGTAGCGGAGTGCCTCGAGGCTTCGCCTCTGCCAGTGAATCCTGGGGTTGGTGAGGAAACGCACGGCATAGGCGCGCGGATCGGAGCGCGAGACGGTGTCGATGAGACTCACGAACGCTTTGAAACAGCTCGAGTTCATGAAATAGAGGCTCGAAAAATCGAACGCGACCGCAGAAACGGCGAGATCCACGGCCGCACGATGCACGAGCTTCAGGTACCCGCTCAGGGGGTCCACCGCGTCCATGTCCCCGTTGCCGGC
>DASUTR010000682.1:0-2435 GCA_036374535.1 Polyangiaceae bacterium | reverse complement strand
ACCAGCCCGGTGCGCTGCTCGAGTTCCAGAACTCGTTCTTCAACGGCGACACTGACAGCATCAAGAAGGACAATCCGGAGATTGCCCTTCAGCGCGACGGCACGATCGACCCATCGAAGTACTGGTTCAACGTGGACGGCTTCGAGCGGTCGGCGGCGTCGCAGCCGGCGTCGTTTCAGAAGCGCTCGTTCCCGTTCAGAATCGACAACGTGCGCGGGCCGGGGTATTTCCTCGTCAACGCGAACGTCGTGCGTAACTTCAGCATCGGCGGCAACCGGTCGCTTCAGTTCCGCCTCGACGTGCAGAACCTGCTCGACTCCGTGTTGTGGAGCAACCCGGACATGAATCCGACGAGCACCAACTTCGGAAAAGTGACCGGCGCGACCAACAGCATCATGCGGTTCTTCACGTTCGTGTGGAAGGTGAACTTCTAACCACGAAGACACGAAGACACGAAGACACGAAGACACGAAGGCACGAAGACACGAAGACACGAAGGCACGAAGGCACGAAGGCACGAAGACTAACCACGAAGGCACGAAGAAGGCAGGAAATTCCACGGCCCGGGGCGGCAACGTCCCTGGCCTTTTTTATTTGATCCGATCCTGGATGTCGTCCGCGCGCTGGCTCGCGCGAAACTCGATCACACGCACGTCCGCCAGGCCCTTTGCGTAGAAGGGATCTTCACGGGCGATGGCTTCAATCTCCTCTCTACTTTCACCAACCGCCAGAATGATCCCGCCGTCGCGAGGTATTTTCCGGCCCGAGATCAGGAAATGACCCGACGCGTAGTACTTCTTGACGAACTTCATATGCGCCGCCATGTGCGCGTCGATTGCGTCCAGGTCGACCTTATAGACGAGCTCAATTACGAACATGGTCTCCTAATCCCTAATCCCCAGTCCCTAATCCCTGCTCGCTAAGGCACGAGGGGCGCCACGGACTCCACGAATCGCGCGTGCAGCGCGCGGGTTGCGCGCTCGACATGATCGCCGGGCACCATCCACGTGATGCGAAATGACGAGGTCGAGAGCCCGCGGGACTGAACGTCCGCGTCGCGGAGCGCCGACAGTCCGGCGCGGACGTTGGCGTACGTCGCGTTGATGCCGGCGCCGATCGCGCTCACGGCGCCGAGGCCCGACGCGAATCTCGCGCGATCGCCGAATCGCGCGCGGAAGACGCGCTGCACTCCGGCTTCGTCATGCAGGTTCTCACGGGAGATGACGAGCGTCGCGTGAGCGGTGTCCGTCGACACGTGAAGCTGCTTGCCGGCGACGTGATGCTCGTCGAAGGCGGCGAGCAGATCCTCCACGCCCGCATCCGATTCGACCACGAGCACGTCGCGCTCGCTTGCGATGCCGACGACCGTTCCGGGCATGCGCGGAGGGTTCCGCCTCACAACGGTGCCGTCGGCCGCAGGGTCGGCGCCCGGCAGCGCGCTGTTCGCCGCACGCGCGTAAATCGCGATGCCCCGCTCCTTCGCGAACTCGACAGCTTGAGCGTTCAACACCTTTGCGCCGGCCTCTGCCATTTCCTGCGTTTCTTCGTAGGAGAGATTTCCGATCCGCCGCGCCGACGGAACGACCCGCGGATCGGCCGAGTAGACGCCGTCGACGTCCGAGCAGATCTCGCAGTATTCCGCGTCGAGCGCGGCCGCCATGGCGACGGCGGTCGTGTCGCTTCCGCCGCGGCCGAGCGTCGTCACTTCTCTGCGGTAGGAGACTCCTTGAAATCCCGCAATGACGACGATCTTGCCGCGCGCGAGCTCGTCCTGGACGCGGAACGGGCGCACTTCGATGATGCGTGCGTCGACGTGCCGATCGTTGGTGATGATGCCAGACTGGCTTCCGGTAAAACTGATGGCGTCGCCGCCGAGCTCGCGTATCGCCATCGAGAGCAGCGCCATCGAGATGCGCTCGCCGGCCGTCAGCAGCATGTCGAGCTCACGGCGATCCGGAGAGGATGATGCCTGCTTGGCCATCGACAGCAGGTCGTCGGTGGTGTCGCCCATCGCCGACACGACGACGACAACGTCGTGACCGAGACGCCGCGTCTGCATGACGCGTTCGGCCACCTTTCTCAATTTCTGCAGATCGGCGACGCTGCTGCCGCCGTATTTCTGAACCACGATCGCCATGCGCGCAGTCTAATCTGGAACCGTACGAAAGCCATTTTCGTAATTGCACCCTCAGCTTCCTCGCCCCATGGGAGAAATTACCAGCCCTCATGTCCAAGTTCACGACGAGTCGAGCCGGTAAGTCGTTGACCTGACGCTGGCAGTAATCTTGCTCGTCGCTCGTGCGTGCAAGCAGGCCAGCGGCTCTCCGAGGCTCGCCGGCGGCGAAATCTGACGGTCGCGGACATCGCGCGTACCACGAAAATTCCTGTCCGGTATCTCGAAGCGATCGAACGCGACGACGTGGATCGGATGCCGC
>DASUTR010000681.1:0-2786 GCA_036374535.1 Polyangiaceae bacterium | reverse complement strand
CCGAGAGCTCGGCGAAGAGCGCAAAGCTCGCGAAACGATCCTCGAAGCTGTTCGTCGCCGCCGGCTGAGCGTTCAGCCGCCCGCCGATGGGGCTCCAAGGAGCGGCCGTATCGTGCCGGTGCCACTCGAGCCGTCCCTGTGGGTTCCGAACGACGAGATGAAGTGTCGTGGCGGACGACGACACCGCTGCGCTCGAACCCGTTTGAACCGAGCGCACCGTGGTGGAACTGCCGCAGGAACTGCTCGTGCAAGTGCGCTCGACGAGGTTCGTGGTCGGTCCTGAAACCGTCGCATAGAAGACCCTCAGGTTGCCACCGAATGCCGCCATCGCCGGCCGACCGGACGCCGTTCCGGTGGTGATCTGCGACCAGCTTCCGGTGACGGACGTGAGGCTCGTCGTTCGCCGGATCCAGAGCGTCCCGTTCGAGGTGCGCGCGACGACGGTGAGCTGCGACGCGCCGGTGCTCGCCACGGCGATGCCGGTGACCGATGACGTGGACGGAAGACCCCAGTTCAGCGTCGTCGCCGACCACGTGACGGCATTGTTGAATCCGTTGTCGCCCGCGGGCACGGTCGCAGCCAACGTGTCGGCGTTGGTACTGCGCTGGGTGGTGATACCCGTCGAGGTCGCGCGTGCTCGGATGAGCTCTCCACCTTGCGTCGTCGCGGCGATGTGGCTCGCCGACGTCCAGATTTCCTTCCAACTCGACGTTTTGGTCCCGCGCGAGCCCATGTAGACGCGCCCGTTCGTGCCGAATACGAACGCGACGTCCACGCCACGAACTTTGGCGGCAGCGAGCTGCTGCCCGGCTTGAAAGTTCACGCCCGTAACGAGCTGCGGCACGAGAGGACCATCGCCGACGACCGTGCCGCGGCTCCGAAAGCGATCCCAGCCGAGATGGCGCGCTCGGTACTCCTGGTAGGAGCTCACGTCCCCCGGCGTGATGGTCTCCATGTCACCGCCGAGCCCGGCCGTGGTTCCGTCGCGACGCGTGAAATCGAACGTCGAATCGCCGCCGATGACGGGTCCGTAGTGCTCGACCGAGTCCTCGTTGTACGGCCCGTAGTTCGTTCCGCTCCAGATCGTATCGATGTAGCGAGTTCCTTCGCTCCAGTCGTTACAAATGTCGTCCTGAAACACGAGCGAAAGGTAGCGACCTGCGTCGGCTCGCTGTTGCTCGTGCGCGAGCCCGAGCCCGTGCCCCGTTTCGTGGCCCACCGGGCACCCGGCGGGCAAGCAGGTGGAGACGCAGCCACCGCAGCTCGGGTCGACGCTGATCACGTACGTCGCCGAGGGATCTTCCACCAAGTCGATGACGCCCGTGAGGGTTTCCCACTCGTCGAGCTTCGCGCGAATGACGTTCATCTGATTGGTGTCGCTTCCCACGAAGCGGTACTTCTGAACTCCGTTCGCCGATCCGCGCGAGATGTCGGCGAGCTGCGGCGGCACGGGGTTCGAACAAATCGCCTCGGTCGCCGAGTCGATGGGTACCCCGTTGTCCGGGCCGTCCCCGATACCGACACCGTCGGCGCACGACACGCTCGCGGCCGCGACGGCCCCCAACAAAACGCGCACGGCAGTCGACCCAAGGATCGATGCCCCATTGCTTTGATTTCGAATCATTGTCGAATCTCCCTTGCCGGCTCGGCTTCCCGCACGCGCTCGTCAGCAAGGGTCGTTCCACCACATCTCGCACCCCAGGGCGCCGGAGGCGGCTCACGAACCGCCGTGAGCGTGTCCGGCCCATGACCCGAGCATGCACAGTCCGGTGACCGAGCACCAACCGCGCACGCGCAAAGCCATAAGGCTCGTCGGATCACACGACGGGACGTTTCGATGACTGAACCCGGGGGAGGGTCAGAACGGCTGGTGCGTCCAGTTCGACCAACTGCCGTCGACACGGGTGGCTCGATAGACGACTCCGGCCGCGTCCACGACAGCGACGAGGACGCTCTCGGTCTTGAATCGCGCCCGCGGCAACGGCCATGAAAGGCTCGGCGGGCAAGGGCCCCGGCCAGCAATCATGGACTCGTCACCCACAAGATCCCAGCCGTGACCAGGGCTCCGCCGGCCGTGATGGCCATGGCGAGTGCCAGGTCGTCGACCCGTTGAATGTTTGCGGCGTCCTGCACGAGGTCGCGCGTACGCGCTCCCTGCTGGGCGCTCGGCGCTCCGCCGGCGAGATCCCGTTGCAGCTCGTCCCACTTCGAGCTCCACTCGTCGTAACGATTCGCGTTCCAGACGTACGTCGCCACGGAGCCGCCAGCGAGCGCGAGGCCGCCAATCCCGACGCCGAGAGCCCACGTCCGTTGACGGCGCGCGTCGGCATCGCGCTCGCGGATCGTCGCAGGAGTTGGCTCGAGAGCGATCGACAGTGATCGCTCGCGCGAAGGTTCGACGTGTACCACCTGGGTGAACGGCACGAAGCCGGCCCGGTCGACGCGAACGGCGTGCGGGCCGCTCGGGAGCAACCCACTGCGGAAGGGTCTGCCGTCGACGGTCACGTCAGCATGATCGTCGGTGGATACTTTCAAGGTTCCCCGGCTGCCACCCGCCGGCGTCGGATGCGGGACCATCGCACAGTCGAGCTCCACCATCTCGTTGGACACAATGCCGGCGGATCGCGTGACCACCGTATACCCGCTCCGCGCGAAACGGATGGTGCGCGATCCAGCCGGCAAGAGCAACGGCACACTCACCGGCGTGGTCGCGCGTCGAACTCCGTCGACCCACACCTCGACGCCGGGCACCGCACAGCGCACGCCGAGTAGGCCAACGCTCGGCG
>DASUTR010000680.1:0-2652 GCA_036374535.1 Polyangiaceae bacterium | reverse complement strand
GAGTGTCTTCACGGAGTCACCCGCGTTTGCGGATGCGTACGCGGCGCGCTCGGGATTGGCGATTTGCGCGCGAAAGAGCGACGTCACGCGAACCGGAACGTTGTCGCGCGTCACGCACTGATCGGACACCTCTTCTTCTCGCGGCTGAACCGAGAAGCGGAACGCGACGCGATCCGTGAACGGGGTGATCACGTGCAGCCCCGGGGGCAGCGTGACGTGGGAGCGGCCCAGGCGCTCCACGATCCATGCGTCGCCGGCGGGGACGACGATCACGGATTTCGAGAAGACGACCATGAAAGACATCGCGACGACAACGGCAATGACCACCGACATCAACGCCTCCCCATTGCAAATGCCAGAAGTGCCCCGATCGCGATGATCCCCGCCGCGGCCGCGGCCGACGACCACGCGGGCTTCAGCAACACCGTCGGCACCTCGGGCGCGGCGGGCAGGTTGTACTGCTCGGTGTCGCCGCGCACGAGGAAGATCGAGTGCGTGCCGCCGACGGACGTATCGACCGGATTCCAGATCTTCGCGTCGGTCATGCCGGCGGCGTGGAGCTTTTCGATGCGCGCGTCGGCGGCGCGCTGCATTTCTTCGAGATCGCCGAAGAGGATCGAGCCGGTGGGGCACGCGGTCGCGCACGCGGGCTGGAGTCCGTCTTTCTGGCGGTCGTAGCAGAAGGTGCACTTGAACGCGCGGCCGTCGTCGGGACGCCGGTCGACCACGCCGAACGGGCAGGTCACGACGCAGTAGCCGCAGCCGTTGCAGATGTCGGGCTGGATGTACACGCCGCCGAACTCGGTGCGGATGATCGAGCCGGTCGGGCACGCCTCGAGACACCCCGCGACCTCACAGTGCTTGCACACGTCAGACGAGAACTGCCACGTCATGACATGCGGCGCGTTGCCGCCGGCGCCGATCGTGGTGTCGTGCTCGACGAACTTCACGTGACGCCACGTCGAGTGTCCGAGTGCGAGGGTGTTGTCGTACGACTTGCCGCTGAAGTTGAAGCCGTCGCTCGGAACGTCGTTCCACTCCTTGCACGCGACCTCGCAGGCTTTGCAGCCGATGCAGAGCGTGGAGTCGGTGAGGAAGCCCTTGATCGAGGGGGCAGTGGGCAGGGCGCGGGGCGCAGTGGATTCCGAAGTGCTCATCGTTCTCCTGCCCCCTGCCCCCTGCCCCCTGCCCTCTTCAAATCGCACGTCAACCCCTTCGACTCGAAGATCTTCACATTCGGCTCTTCCGAGATCGCGAGCAAGTCGTTCACCACGTCGCCGGTGACGAGGCCGCGCGAGCCCCAGTGGTATGGGAGTCCGACCTGATGCACGCGCGAGCCGTCGATGTCGAGCGACGGCATGCGCGTGGTGACGAGCGCGCGGGCGCGGATCGAGCCGCGCGCGGTCGAGATCTCGACCATCTCCCCGTTCGCGACGCCGGCTTCGCGGGCGAGCTCGGGCGAGATCTCGGCGAAGAGCTCGGGCTGGAGCTCGGCGAGGTGCGAGAGCGTGCGCGTCATTGCACCGGCGGTGTGATGCTCGGTCAGTCGATAGGTCGTCAGCACGTATGGGAACCGCGCGTCGGGCGACGACGCGTACGGATTGTCGGGACGCTCGAAGCGCAGCGCGTGCGGATTCGTCTGTTGCTCGTAGAGCGGATTGCGCACGTTCGATTCGAGCGGCTCGTAGTGCGTGGGCAGCGGACCGTCCTTCAAGCCCGACGGAACCCACAGCCAGCCCATGCCGTCGGGGTGCATGATGAACGGCGCGTCGCCGGGGATCGCTTCGTCGCCGCCGTGGTCCTGCGTCGGCCGATACGACGGCGCCTTGCCGCGCGTGAAGTCGGCGACGTCGTGGCCGACCCACTCGCGTTTTTCTTCGTCCCACCAAACCAGCGCCTTGCGCTCGCTCCACGGTTTCCCCTCGGGATCGGCGGACGCGCGGTTGTAGAGGATGCGCCGATCGAGAGGCCACGCGTAGCCCCATCCATGCGCGTAGCGGCCGCGCGGCGCGCGCGCGTTCGCTTTGTTGAAGCCGTGATAGACGCCGGAGTAGATCCAGCAGCCGCACGCGGTGCTGCCATCGGCCTCGAGATCGCCGAAGTGGCGAATCGTAATGCGTCGAGAAGGATGAAGGATGAAGGATGAAGGATGAAGATCGGAGCTCGATTCCGCCTTCATCCTTCCGCCTTCATCCTTCCATCCATGGATCTCGCGCAGAATCTCGCCGGCATCTTCATCGGCGTACGACCACGTGAGCGCGCGCAACGCCGCGTCGCGCGGCGCGTCCGTCGCGCGCGCTTTGAGCTTGCGTCCCAGCGCGACCATGAATTCCAGCTCGCTGCGCGCGTCGCCGGGCGGATCGACGGCCTTTTCGCGCCACTGCAGGAGGCGCTGCGTGTTGGTGAACGTCCCCTCCTTCTCCACGTGCGAAGCCGCGGGGAAGAAGAAGACCTCCGTGTCGATCGCTTCGGGATCTTCCTCCCAGAAGTTCGACGTCTCGGTCTCGACGAGATCGCGCACGACGAGCCACTTCAAGTTGCGCAGCGCGGCACGCTCGAGCTTCGCGTTCGGCGAGCCGACCGCGGGGTTCTGCCCCATGACGATCAATCCTTCGAGCTTGCCGTCGGCCATGTCGAGCCAGTAGCCGAAAT
>DASUTR010000679.1:0-3492 GCA_036374535.1 Polyangiaceae bacterium | reverse complement strand
CTGGGGCGAGCGCGTCCGCGCGCCTCGCCCGAACGGCGCGTCTGGGGCGAGCGCGTCCGCGCGCCTCGCCCGAACGGCGCGTCTGGGGCGAGCGCGTCCGCGCGCCTCGCCCCGAGCAGTTCCTTTGGCCCCGACGTGATGGACCACCAGGCAGGATTCGTCGTGCAACGTCGCCGCCGGCGGCGGCGCCGTTGCATCACCGAATGCCGTCCGAACCGACAGCGCCTCCGGCGCTGGAGGTGAGGACGGGATTCGAACCCGCGTATAACGGTTTTGCAAACCGTTGCCTAACCACTTGGCTACCTCACCGAAGTCTGAATCGAGGCGGAACAGTACTCGCGCCTCCGCCGTGGTCAACGGTTTCGGATCGATTCGCGGTGCTCGACCCATGAATTCGTCCTCAGCCGCTCAGCCCGAGGTACGCGAAGATCGCCACCCACAGGCTGCACGTCACCCAGAACGGCCAACCCGAGCCCTGCCGCAGCCGGCCGTCTCCCCCCGCCGAGGTCGGCAGGTAGATCGTGTTGCTTCCGAAAATGTAGGCCCCCGTGAGCGTGAAGAACGCCGATTCGCGTAGCCCGCCGCCCTCGCGCTCATCCACGCCGGTCACGGCAGACCTCTCTTGGCGCGCGCGCTCAGGCTTGCCACCTCTTCGCGCGAAAGTCCGAAGTTCGCGCTCACGGTGAGGCGCTTCTCGACGCGATTCAGCGCCGGAAACAATCCCATGCGGGCACACACGCGCGAGTTTCTGCTCACGACCAATGTGCCGACTCGCTCGAGGTTGCGGAATCCCCGCAGGCTAATCAGGCGCTGGTTGCCGGTGATGACGAGCGTTTCGAGCCGGCGCAAGCCTTCGAGACCGCTCGTGCCGTACAAGCCGTTCGCGTGCAGCGTGAGCGACCCCGCGTATTCGAGGCGCCCGAGCCCGTCGAGACTCCTGAGTTTCGCGTTGTCGCGAACCACGAAAGCTCCGCTCACCGAGCGGAGCTCGGAGAGCGCGGAGAGATCGGACAGGTCGGTGCGTTCGATCGTGAGGTCCCCGGTGACGGTTCGGCACGTCGCGAAAGCCTTCGCCTGTTCGGCACTCCCGATCCGGCCGCCCTCGCAGCGGTCCGGCCCGCGGACCGCGCCAGGCTCGACCCGCGGTGAACCCTGGGCGCTTTCGGAGGCGAGGACGGCGGCCAGCAGAAATAGTCGGACTGATTTCGGCAACATGGTGGTGCTTCCCTTCCCCTTCGAGGCGTTCTCAGGGGCGTCACTTCGTTCGCTCCCGCACGAAACTCGGCCGCTGAACGATGTTCCGCCGCCAGGAACGCCTCCTCTTTCATGAAGAGAGCCACGCTGCTCGTCGAGAGCACCCCCGCCTGTGGTCAGACGCCGCACCTCCTCGTTTTGCTCGAGGAGCTGTCGGTGCCTTACGAGCTCGTGGTCCGGCCGGAAGGCTATTTTCTCGCGACCTACGCTCGCCCGGGACCGAGATTCGTGGACGGCGACCTGACGCTGTTCGAGCTCACGGCGATGCTCCGCCATTGTGCCCGCACGCAGGCCGGTGGGCGCCTGTTGCCTCGGTCACCGTACGACCTCGCGCGGGTCGACGCTTGGCTCGAGCTCGCGTGTCTGCTCGGCCTCGCGATGCATTCGCTCCGGCGCGAAGAGCGCGAGCAAGGGGAAGAGCGCAGACCGGCGAGGATCGAGGAAGAGCGCGCGAGGATCGCGGCCATCATCCAGATCCTCGAGCGGGCCCTCGACGATTCGGACGGCGACTGGGTGCTCGGTGACTTCGGCCTCGTGGACTGCGCGCTCGTCGGCTTGCCGAGGCTCACGAAAATTCTGGATTTGGCGGCCTTTCCCCGCGTGCGCGCTTACTGCGCGCGCCTGCTGCTAAGACCGGCGATCGATCGCGCCCAGGCGGTCACGCGTTCCTCTCCCGTAGCGTCCGGCGAGTTCTCGTCATGCTCGATGAGCTAACTCGGACCCCTGGAGCGGCCCAATGGGGGTACCCTCGACCGATGGACCCGTTTTTCGGGAGGGGGAGCGAGCTTGCGCGCCTCGAGACCGCGCTCGCTCGCGCCGAACAAGGCCGCGGCTCGTTGGTCATCGTGACGGGCGAGGCCGGCATCGGAAAGTCGCGCTTGGCGAGGGAGCTCGAGGCCCGGTCCGACGAGCGTAACGTCGCCGTGGCTTGGGGGCGCTGCTGGGAAGCGGGTGGGGCGCCGGCATTTTGGCCGTGGACGCAGGTATTTCGCGCGCTCGGGCGCGAGCCGTTCGAAACGCTCCACGATACGCCGGACTCGAGTCAGCGCTTCGTCCTGTTCGACGCGGCGACCCGAGCCCTCGCGGACGCAGCGCGCGAAACGCCGCGCCTCGTTTTTCTGGATGATCTGCACGTGGCGGACGTGCCGTCGTTGCTCCTGCTCTTGTTCGTCGCGCGCGAGCTCGGCGGCATGGGGGTGCTCGTCGTCGGCTCGGCTCGCGATGCGCATCCGACCGATCCGGAAACGGGCGCTCTGCTCGCGAAGATTCGCCGCGAGGCCGAAGTGCTCTCGCTGCCGCGACTCACCCGGGACGAGGTCGCGGCATGGGCCGTCTCGCGCTCGACGCTCGCGGCCGAGCGCCTCTACGGCGTGAGCGAGGGCATTCCGCTGTTCGTCGAGGAGCTCTTGCGCGTCGGTCTCGACAAAGGCGCGTTCCAGGGCGCGCTCGGGTCCGTCATCGACGAGCACTTCGCGTGCCTGTCGCCACGTGCTCGGCTCGTTCTCGAGGCGGCGTCGGTGCTCGGACGGGAATTCGGCTTCGACGCGCTGCGCACGGCGTTCGGCTTCCACGCCGACGACCTCGCACGGCACACGAACGAGGCCGTCGTCGCGGGCGTTCTCGTCCCGCACGAGCGGAACGCCTACGTCTTTTCTCACGCCCTGCTCCGTGATCGTCTCTACGAGTCGCTGCCTCCCACGCGGCGCGCCGAGCTCCACTGGCAAGCCGGCTCCGCGATGACCGATACGGCGGCGCGTGCTCATCATCTGCTCGAAGGCTCCGCCGCCGGTGACCGCCACGTGGCCGCGGAAGCGGCATTCCTCGCCGCGACGACCGCGCTCGCGCAGCTCGCGTACGAAGAAGCGATCGTCCTTTCGAAGCGAGCTCGAGGGGCAGCTTCGCCGGGCAGCGCCCTCGAGTGCCAGCTCGAGCTCGTGCGGGCCGAAGCGTTGATGCTGGCGGGCAACGCGGAAGAGGGCCGCGCGCTCTCGCGGCACGCCGCCGCGCTCGCCCAGGCGCTCGACAGCCCCGAGTTCTTGGCCCGAGCAGCGCTCGTCTACGCAACCGACTTCATCGCTGCGGCAATCGACGGCGTGATGGTCGACCTTTTGGAAGCGGCCCTCGCGCGTCTGCCGGCCGAGCCGAGCGCATTGCGCGTGCGCGTCGTCGCACGCCTCGCCGCCGCGCTGACCCCGCCGGAGAGCTCGGAGGAGGCAGCGCGCGTCGTCGAGCTTTCGC
>DASUTR010000678.1:0-6296 GCA_036374535.1 Polyangiaceae bacterium | reverse complement strand
GCGGCTCCGACGGGGATCTCGACGCGGAGGACCCGCTTCGGATCGAGGTCCGGGACCCCCCGCTTGCGCTTCACCTTGCCCTCGCGATCGAAGCTCACGAGGTGCTGCGCCGAGCTCACCAGCACCTCGCCGGGCGTCGCCGCCCGTGCGCGGACGATGACGCGCACCCCTCGCCCGTTGCCCCCCGAGGGGACGACCACGGTGATGACCTGACCGAGCTCGGCGTTCTTGCGAAGGCGGACGAGATCCTTGTCGCTCGGCCCGCCGACGTGCTCGAGGATCTTCGCCCGCACGGCGAGTCCCACGCCGCCGGGCAGCGGATCGGGGACGCCCAGGAAGCGGCGCAGCGGGACGGCCATTTCCTCGCGCGCTTCGAGCTCGACGAGCGCTTCGGCGAGCGCGACGCGCGTGCTCTGCAGCCGTTCGTCGGCGAAGGCGCGGACGAGCGGGCCGATGGCCGCCTCGTCGCCGATGCGCGCGAGCGCGCGTGCGATGTAGGGGCGGAGCCGTACGTCTCCGAGCGATTGGACGAGCGGGTAGAGCGCGTCCTCGACCTCGAGCTCGCCGAGCACGGCGAGGATCTGGCGCGAGCGCTCGAAATCCCGAGCGGAGGCGTCTTTCCACCATTCGACGAGCACCCCCTGCCCCCGGCGATCGCCGGCTTCACCGAGCGCGAGCGCCGCGAGGCGTTGAAAGCGCGCGTCGCCGCCCGAGAAGAGCTCGGCGACGAGCGGCGCCCCCTGGCCGAGCCGCGTGAGTCCGAGCGCCGCCCAGGCGCGCGTTTCCGAGTCTTCTTCACGACCGATCGCGAGGCGGAGCGCCGCTGCCGTCTCGGGACGCCGGAGCTCGAACAGCACTTCGCCCGCCTTGCGCCGCACCGCGACGTCCGCGTCCTCGAGGAGCTCGGCGATCTCGCTCGCGGCTTCGCCGTCGCCCGAAAGTCCGCGGCGAATCGGCGGTGGCCACCCCTTGCCCTCGGCGCGGAGCCCCCCGAGCTCGAAGCGTCCGTGCGAGGCGCCGAGCTCGCGGAGGAGCGCTCGGAGCTCTGCCTGCTCGGTAGCGCGCTCGGCGGACAGGTCGCGCTTTTGGCCCGGGTCCCGCTCGATGTCGAAGAGCTGGCAGGCGCCGAGACGGCGGGCGCAAACGAGCCGGAGCGGACCTTTTCCGAGGAGCGCGTAGTCCTCCGTCTCCGCGTACACCGTCCCGGGCTCGTCCGCGCGCACGCCGGCGAGGAGCGGCCCGAGATCCTGACCGCGCAGCCGCGGGGGTTTCGGAATGTCGAGCGCACCGAGCACCGTCGGCAACACATCCACGAGCTCGACCGCCTCGCGACTTCGCTTGGGGCGGACGGCTCCCGGCGCCCACACGACGAGCGGGACGCGCACCTGCTCCTCGTAGACGCTCGTGCCGTGGTAGCGGCCGCCGTGATCGCCGAACTCCTCGCCGTGATCGGCCGTGACGACGACGGCCGCGCGCGGTCGCTTGCGGACGAACGCGTCGACGATCCGTCCGAGCGTCGCGTCGGCCTTGGCGACCTCCGAGTCGTAGCGATCGATGTCGCGATCACCGAACGGGTGCTCGGGGTGGGCTTCGTACGGCTCGTGAGGACCGAACAGGTGCACCCAGACGAAGAGCGGGCGATCGCCGGGCGCACCGGCCAAATAGCGGTCGATCTGCCCGAAGCGCTCGGCGCCTTCCGCGAACTCGACCCATCGGTATTCGAAATCGAGCGACCGGCGCTTCATGTCGTCGAAGTGCATCGGGTCGATGAAGAAAATCGCCGGTGGATAGAAGGCCGCGGTGCGGTAGCCGTAGGTGCGTAAGAGCCCCGCCCACGTGTCCGAGTCCGCCCCCATCCCTTGAAGCAGGAGCGGACGCATGTATTTCCCGGTCATCAGCGACGCGACGGCGTACGAGGTGTGGGGCGTGGCCGTGTAGGCGCGTTCGAAGAGCGCGCCCTCGCGCGCGAGACGATCGAGGTTCGGCGTCGTCTTGCGCGCGTAGCCGTAGGCTCCGACGTGATCGGCGCGCAGCGCGTCGATGGTGACGAGCAAGAGGTCGCGCCCCCGCCAGTCGAGCGTTCGCGCGGAGGGCGCGCTCGAGCCGGATTCGACGCACGCCGGCGTCTCGCAGCTCGGCGTGTCCCAGGGCTCGGGCGGCGCGATGCGCGCGGCGAGCTCGACCGCTTCGCGCGCGATGGGCGCCGATTCGACGAGCACGATGCGGTAGTTGTCGTAGCCGGCGAGCTTGCGGGCGCTCGGCGAAATCAGCGCGACCGCCGCGAGCGTGAGCGCCGAGGCCGCGCCGAGCCAGAGCACCGGTTTGGCGCCTCGCGTGAGCCGCTCCCAGAACGGTAAGAGCGCCACCGGCACGAGCGCGAGCGCCGCTCCGGCGAGCGCCAGATGGAACGGCGGGTACAGGCGCACGAGAACGAACCGATTGACGACTTCGAGCGCGAGCACGAGCGCGAAGACCGCCGCCGAAAAACGCTGCGGGCGGCGCTCGAGCAGGGTCCGGAGCCGCAGGTACGCGAAGAACACCAAAAGCCCGCCCGCGGCCCCGACGACGAGCGCGAAGCCGCCGCGCGCCCCGAGGCTCGCGAGGTGCCGGCCACCGCCGACCGCGTAGCCCGCGAGCGCCCCGGCGAGCCCGACGAGCGCGGCGAGGAGCGCGCGGTCGAGCTTCGTCCCGCGCTCGAGCAGGAGCCCCGCGCCGCCCCCGACGAGCCCGAAGAACGCCGCCCCGGCGAGCAGCGTCGGTGCGAGCCAGAACGAGCCGCGCTCGGCTTCGACGATGCTCGCGAGGCGTCGAGCGTGCAGGACGAGCACGACGACAAGCTCGAGCGCGGCGAAGACCTGCGCTGCGAGAACGGCGGCGGAGAACCGTCGAATCACGCGCTTCGGACGTTACCCGGGCGAGAGCTCACTGAAACTCGACGCCGCCGATCTCGTAGCGGCGCTTGCCGGCCGGAAGATTCACGACGATCTCGTCGCCGATCGTCTTGCCGATGAGAGCGCGCGCGAGCGGCGCGGTAACCGAGATCAATCCCTGATCGACGTCGGCCTCGTCGGCGCCCACGATCTGGTACCTGCTTTCCTCTTCGGTATCGAGGTTCGTGAGGGTGACCCTTGCGCCGAAGCGCACCCGGTCGCCGCTGAGCTTCGACGGATCGATGACCTCGGCGCGCGAGAGCTTGTCCTCGATGTCCTTGATGCGCGCTTCGACGAGGCCCTGCCGCTCCTTGGCGGCGTGATACTCGGCGTTCTCGCTGAGATCGCCGTGTTCGCGCGCGATGCCGATCTCGCGGGAGATCTTCGGCCGCTCCTCTTTCAGGCGCGTGAGCTCTTCCCTGAGCTTTTGGGCTCCGCCCGGAGTCATCGGCACTTTGTCGGTCATGGCGCCTCTCGAAACTCTCTCGCCGACTGGTTTACTCCCGACCTCCCCTCTTCGGCCAGCGCGTTTTGAGGTGCGCCCCGGCACGGGCCTTGCCGGCCAGAGCCGCCGGCGAGAGCGGATCGCCCGGCGCGCTTGCGGCGGACCGCGCCCGCGGCTAGTGACGCTCTCGAAAAATGAGGCCGTTTGCCCCCGTGCGTGTGCTCCCGCGTTCGGCTCTGCTCGTGGCGCTCGCCTGCGCGATGGGCTGCGCCGGCGAAGAACGGCAAGCCGAAAGTGCGCTCGAATACGCCGAGAACGCCAAGCGCGAGTACGACAAAGGCGTGCGGGCCCTCGAGTCGGAGAACTGGGAGGGCGCGGTCGAGGTCTTCAACGAGCTCCGGCGCAAGTACAGCTACAGCCGCTACGCCCGCCTCGCCGAGCTGCGCCTCGCCGATGGTGACTTCGCGCAGGACAAGTTCGCGGAGGCGATCTCGGCGTACAAGGCGTTCGCGCACGACTACCCGAACGATCCGGAAACCCCGTACGCGCGCTTCCGCGTCGCGAAGGCGCAGTTCGATTCGGTGAGCCAATCGGCGCTCATGCCGCCGCTCGAAGAGCGCGATCTCGCGTTCGTGAACGACGCGCTAAAGACCATCAACGAGTACCAGACCGACTACGCGCAGAGCCCGCACCACCGCGAGCTCGCGTACATGAAGGCGGTCGTGATGGGCCTTCTCGCGCGCCACGAGCTCTACGTCGCGCGCTTCTACCTTGCGGAGTCGAACTTCAAAGCGGCCCTCGCCCGCTGCGAATATGCCCTGAAGACCTTCGACAGCTCCGGCCTCGAGCCCGAGGCGCTCGTCCTCTTGGGCGAGGTGCGCATGAAGGAAAAAGAACGCAGTAAGGCGCGCGAAGCGTTCGAGAAGGTCCTCAGCGATTACCCGGCTAGTCCCTTCGTCGAGCCCGCTCGACGCTTCCTCGCGCTCCTCGAGAACGATCCGTCGTCCAAGGGTCCGCCTTCCACCCCGAGCGAGCCGGCCGCGGCGCCCGAGCCTGCTCCGCCGCCGGCCGGAACCCCATGAGCGAGGCCGCGCCGAACGACGGCTCTCCCCTCGCCCCGGCGCCGGCCACGGTTCTCGTCGTCGACGACGAGAAAAACATCCGCCGCACCCTCGCCATGGTGCTCGAGGGCGACGGTTACCGGGTCGTCGAGGCCGACTCGGGCGAACAGGCGCTCGAGCTCTTGGCGAACGCGGACGTGCCGATCGATCTCGGCATCCTCGACCTCAAGCTGCCGGGGATCGGCGGCATCCAGGTGCTCGAACGGCTGCGGGGCGACGAGGCGACGCGCGATCTGCCGGTGATCGTCGTGAGCGGGCATGCGACGGTGCAAGACGCCGTCCTCGCGATCAAGCTCGGCGCGAGCGATTTCTTCGAAAAGCCCCTGAACCGCGAGCGCGTGCTCGTGAGCGTCGGCAACAGCATCCACACGGCGCGGCTCAGCCGCGCGGTGATGAAGCTCCAGGCCGAGCTCGAGGCCCGCTACGAGATGATCGGCACGGCGCCGGCGATGCAGCGCCTGTACAAGGACATCGACAGGGTGGCGCCCACGCGCGCGAGCGTGCTCATCACGGGTGAGAGCGGCACGGGCAAGGAGCTGGTTTCGCGCGCCATCCACCGCTTGAGCCCGCGCAAGAACGAGCCGTTCGTGAAGGTGAACTGCGCGGCGATTCCACGCGAGCTCATCGAGAGCGAGCTCTTCGGTCACGAGCGCGGCGCGTTCACGGGAGCGCAGGGCAGGAAGCGCGGCTTCTTCGAGCAGGCGCACGGCGGTACGCTCCTCCTCGACGAGATCGGCGACATGGCGCAGTTCGCGCAGGCGAAGGTGCTGCGCGCCCTGCAGAACGGCGAGATCAACCGCGTCGGGTCGGAGCAGATCATCCACGTCGACGTGCGCGTGCTCGCAGCGACGAACAAGGACTTGAAGCAGGAGGTCGCTTCGGGAAACTTCCGCGAGGATCTCTTCTTCCGGCTCGACGTCTTCCCGATGATCTGCCCCGCCTTGCGCGACCGGCGGGAGGACATCCCGCTCCTCGCGGATGCCTTCGTGTCGAGCTTTTGCCGGGAAAATGGCTTGAAGCCGAAGCGCATCGACCCGTCCGTCCACCAGTCGCTCGCGCGGCGCCAGTTTCCGGGCAACGTGCGCGAGCTCAAGAACGTCGTCGAGCGCGCGGCTATCCTCGCGGGCGACGTCATCACCGTCGCCGACCTTCCCGAAGATCCGCACCAGAGCCCCTTCGAGGACGACGACGAGCCCTCGCTGCCCTCGACGCTTCCCTCGTCGCCGGACGCGCGACCGACGCTGCGCGAGTACCGCGAGTCGATGGAGCGAAGTTACATCGTCGAGACGCTGAAAGAGGTCGACTGGAACGTGTCGAAAGCGGCCGTCACGCTCGGCGTCGAGCGCACGAACCTGCACAAGAAGATCCGCGCGTACGCGATCAAACGCGGCGAAGGCTGAAACCGGCGCGTCCCCCGCCGGAAGACCGGCGGCGCGAGCTCACCGCGTCGCGGTCATTCGGCGGGCGCCGAGATCGATCGAGCGGGGAGCTGCATGATGAAGGGCCTCGCCCGCGCCTCGGTCGTGCTGACCGCATCCGCTAGCTGCGAGCTACTCCCCCTACGACGTACCCATGCAGCACCGCGCTTTCCCCCACCTCGCCCGCCTCACGGGCATCGCCGTCGTCCTCGTCGCCTGCTCGGAGACCGCGCCCGGCGACGGCGGTGACGATGCCTCCGGAGGGAGTCTAGCGACCGGCGGAGCAAGCGGCTCCGCGACGGGCGGCTCGGCGACGGGCGGCTCGGCGACGGGCGGCTCCGCGACCGGCGGCTCGGCGACCGGCGGCTCGGCGACCGGCGGC
>DASUTR010000677.1:0-2505 GCA_036374535.1 Polyangiaceae bacterium | reverse complement strand
TCGTCAACGCACCGAACGTGAGGATCAGGCTTGCCGCCACCACCGTGAAGACGCGGAACCGCTTGCCGAGCCCTGCCGCTCCGAAGCCCATCGTCCCCATCGAGAGCATTCCCCAGGCTGCCGTCCAGACGAGATGAAGCGTGTCCGTCAGGGTTCCGCCACCCGCGGCGAGCACCGGGCGCAGATGCATGGGCGGCCACACGACGCCGATCGCCGCTGAAGTCGTGATCAGGGCCCCGGCGATGCGCAAGGCACGGTTCCGTTCGCCGCTCAGCCAAACGCCTGCACCAAAAGCGCCGTAAAGCGCCGAGTAGACGAGACCGAGGGCCACCCAAATGGGTCTGGTCGGAGCGCCAACGGCCGAAAGCTCGCTCACCGTCTGCGAGGTACAGCGGTACTCCGGCCAGAGCATCGGGATGAACACGTTCATGGCTGCGTAAACCAGCGTCGACGCGAGCCCGCACGCGAGCAGGGCGTGGCGCAGCGACCATGGACGTCCCGTCGCGGTCGAGGCGCCAGGAGATGTTGCGAGGGTTGCCATGAGCGATGGGCGGTGCATCAGCCGTGCCCGTCCAGTTCTTGCGACGGCTTCGCACGGCGAGGCGCCGAACTCCCGCGTGTAGAACAATCCTTGAAATTCGCTTCGAATCCAGGCGAGGGTTCCCCAAGACATACACGCGGCGCACTCCACGCCGATGGTTCGATGTCTCCCGACACGCGCGCACCTCCTCGTCGCGAGCCCTTATATCCCGCGCGTCAGGGGTCGTAATTGGGCCGAGCGCCGGTGGTTGCCCTTCCGCGAAGGCGAGCCCGGAACGAAGGAAACTCATGGGCGGTTCCGATCCCAAGACGTACAAGCCGACCGAAAACGCAACGCGACCCGCCGTCCCGCGCCCGAGCCCCGCACGCGCTCGCCCTCCCGCGAAACCGGTGCGCGCTCAAGCACCCGACGACGACGTGCCGGTGGAACTCGAGGCAGCGGTGGTGGCTCCGGAATCCACGAAGCCTCGCAGCGGGCCCCCCTCGCTGCCGCGCACCTCACCGCTGCCCGACCTCGTGCTGAGGGAGATAGCCCCGTTGCCGCGGAGGTTGCCACCTCCTTTGCCGCGGCAATCGCCTTCGCCGGCGGCACTGCCCTACGCAGCCGCTCCGGTGGAGCGCACTCCGCGCCCGACGACGCTGGGCATCGAAACCGCCGCACCGAAGTCGCGACGGCGGTTGGGTGCGGGTATCGCGCTGGCCGTCGTCGCGGTCGCGATCGCCGCCGGCCTGAAACTGCATCCGGCGGGGACGCGAGCCGTGGACCGCGCAGTAAGCTTTCTCGCCCCACCGCGAGCGGCGCCGACCGTTTCACCGTCCCCCGCGTCCTCGGCAGTGGAAATGACGGCGAAGAGCGCGGGGGTCGCTCGGGAAGCTCGAAAGGAAACTCCTTCCGCCATCGCCACGGCGCTGCGGAGCGAGCTCGCGGAAATTCCGGTTTCCAACGTCGTGACGCCGAGCTGCCGCGAGACGCTGGGGCAGGCGTTCGTCGAAAAGCTCGACGCGGCCGGCGCTGCGAGCGAAAGCCGCTTCGGCCACCGAGCGCTCGTTCGCGGGGATCTCGCCGCTGCGCAATCCGCGTTCTGCAAGGCTGTGCTCTGGGACGGCAAGGCGCTCGAACGTCGCCTGAATCTCGCGAACCTTTACCTGCTTCGCCGCGACGGCACGCAAGCGCTCGAAGCGGCAGAGCGCGCTCTCGAGCTCGATCCGAAGAACCGCAGGGCGCTCGAGCTGCAGGCGGACGCTTGGGCACGCCTCGGAAACCTCGCCGAGGCGCGGCGCGCCTACGTTGCCGCCGAGCAGCGACCCGAATTGCACGAGGACGCCGCTCGATGGCTCGTGCGCCGCGATCTCGACGCCGCGGAGCGCAGTCTTTCGGCCCGCGACTACGCGCGCGCGGAAAGACTCTTCTTGAGAGTCGTCGTATTCGAACCGGAGCACGAGGTCGCCGCGCTCGGCATCGCCACGTGCTTGCGCAAGCTCGACGACCACACCGGCGCCGAAGCCTGGACGCGCCGCGCCGAGGCGCTCGCGAAACGCGCCGGCAAGTAGTCGCCTGGGCGCCTAATTACCCCTGAATTGGCTGAATACCGCGAGAGCGGTAAAGTGGGCGTTCGCCGATGGGACGCGCTTCTTGCTTGATGAGCATCGTTGCGGTCGTGGCTTGGGTCGCCCCCGGCTGCTCGGGTCCCGAGTTCACGGCCGGCGACGAGAGCGACGCTGGGGAAGCGGGCGAAATGTCGACGGGCGGGAAGGGCGGCTCGAGCGGCCAAGGCGGAAGCTCGAGCGGCACCGCCGGCACCGACAGCGGCGGTAGCGACGTCGGAGGGAACGGCAACGGCGGCTCGAGTCGCGGAGGTACCGGCGGCACGAGCACGGGGGGAGCCCAAACGGGCGGCAACGCGGGCGACGGTGCGTCGGGCGGGAGCGATGCCGGCGGAATGGGTGGGGCCTCGGGGGCATCCA
>DASUTR010000676.1:0-2636 GCA_036374535.1 Polyangiaceae bacterium | reverse complement strand
CCTGCACTTCGCGCCGGCGCTGGCGCTTACGCTGCAGCGTTCGACACTCCCAAGCCGCGATGGCGAGAGCCCAGGGAACGGCAGGCCGCGACGCATCATAGTCGCCCGCACGTTCGAAGATCTTCTGCATGGCTTCTTGCGCTGCATCCGAGGCGTCCGCTTCGCTCTTCAAGAGGCTTTGACAGAAGCGCAAGGTGCGCGGCCAAAGGCGCGTGAAGACGGGCGAGAAAGCGGAACGATCGCCTTCCGCGAGCCGGGCCATCATGACGTCGATTTCGTGGTCGTCGCTCACAATCGGTGCTCGATTCGGCTGGGGCTGTCAATCCGAGCTCTCGGAGGTTACACCACGGGGTCATGGCGCCATTCACGATGGTCTAGGCGCCAAACGTCGCCACGTGACTGGGCGCGCCGCAAATCTTGCGCGTTTTTTCTCGTGCCGTCTCCAGCGCCACGACGTGGAAAGTGACCGGCGTTCTATTTCGTCGAGGTGTCACGCGCCATGCGCGAGTCGCCTAGACCGGTAGAACGGCAACTCGACGCATTCACGCTGGAGTCAGCGCCGCTTGTGACCGATGCCGTAGCTAGAAGGAGAAACGTTACGATGTCCACTCACAAGATGATTCAGCGCACGCTTCTGACGGCTTTCGTCCTCAGCACGACGAGCCTCGCGTCGGCGCACGTCTTCCGCGCGCCTCCGACGAAAGCGGAAGTCGCCGCCGAACGGATCGCAGCATGCAACAAGGCACTGAAAACCGGTGCCTCTGCCAAGCGCGCTCCGTATCGGTTCGGACCTCCGGCGGTCGTGACGACCGGCACGGGATATCGCGTCGCGGGGCCTCACCGTTTCGGTAGCGAGCCTCACGTTGCGGTGGTGGCTTGCACGATGCCGATGAGAAGCCACGTCGCGTGTTTGTGACTGCGCCCGCGGCCCGGTGGGGACCCATTCTCCCTGCCGGGTCAGGGACCGTAAAGCGTGGGAATCCATCCCACGCTTCGCCTTTCAACGCGGGCTGGCGTGCCGCGCGAGCAGCTGAAACAGGTCGTCGGGAGTAGCGATGGTTCCTTGGACGAGCGTGTCGCCAATCACGATCTGGGGCAGTCGCGTGTCGCCGCCGCTCGCGCGCGCGTTGGCTTCGTAGAGCGCGATGTTGTTCACCAGGCGCTCGCCGATCCAGGGATCGCGCATCGCGCGCGAGAGCGCCTGGACGCCGGCGAGCTCCATCGCTCTGTTCCGCGCTTGCTCGATGGACGGTGGCTCGACCGGCTCGAACAACCAATTCTCGAATTCGGCAAACGCCGCCGGTTTGGCGCGGAACACGCCGAGGGCGAGCGCTCCGTACTCGCAGGCATGCGCGTGCTCCTTGGTCGTGCGCGTGACCAGGTGGTTGCACTGCTTGTCGAGCGGCATGGGCAGCGAGACGATCGCGAGCCGCCCCGACGCGCGTTCGATCGCCTTTTTGACGACGCGGCGTGTTTCGCGGCAGTGACGACACGTGGTGTCGAACAGGCCGACGAGAATGGTCTTGGCGTTCGCGGGACCCATCAGCGGAAGCTCGGCGGCGTTCAGCTCGAACCGGCCCTCGTGCAAGACGATCGTTCCCTTGGATTTCGGCTGCGCGGAAGCCCTGGGGACAATCCCCGCCGTGGCGACGGCCGCCGGCGCCGCGCTCGCGAGCTGCCCCGCTGCGAGCAGCCCCCAGCCGAGCACCGCCGATGCCGCGGCGAACCGGACGACCTCCTTCGTGCTCAAAATGGGTTCGGCCCGCCGGCTCGCGAGGCGCGCCTGACGGATTATGATGGCCGCGGCGGCCGACGCGAGCAGGTGCGTCGTCGTGCACCACTTGCACCATTGCTCGAGCGCGAACACCTGTAGGCCGATGAACCAGCTCGCCGCGGCGAGGATCACCGAACCGAGCGCCACGCTCGCGAGCCAGAGTCGGCGACGAGCCACCGCGCGCAGCTTTCGCGGGGCCGCGAACGTAGCCGCGAGCAGCGTCAGGTAGAGCGCGATGGCGGGCAGGCTCACCGGCACACCGAGCCAATTCGCCCACGAGCTCGAGAGCGCGCCGCCGCAGCCGTCTTCGGGGCGACAGCCTGGCACCGCGGCGCCGGATAGCGAAAAGTACGCAAGATAGCCGGCGATGACGACCGCCGCCGTCAAAAGCACGCGAGCGAGCCAGAGCTCGGCGCTGCGTCCCTTTCGCGCTTTGCGCGGTGCGGACTCGGAGCGCCCGTCGCGGAGCGCGAGCTGTCCCAGTCGCGGGGCGCGGTCTCGAGCCCGCGCCGCCGGCGACGAGTCGTCGCTACGTCGCCGAGCAGAACCAGATGCCGGCATCGTCCCTCTTGCAGCGCTCGCCATTTCCGCACACCGGATCCTCTTCCTGCGAGCACGGCCTGCGGCATAGACCACCCGGCTTGCCGTGCTTGCGGTGCAGCACGCAAATGAAGTCCTCGGGACAGGTCTTGTCCTCGTTTTCGAGCGTGCAGCGCTCGACGCAACGGAAGGTCGTGCGCTCATCGCGAGCGTCGGTTTCCACGAGACACTCCTGCGTCGCGCTGCAGCCACCGTCGGGTCCGAGGCAGTTCTTTCCGACGACGTGGGTGCAGAGCGAGATGGGGCTTTCGGTGGAGAGGAA
>DASUTR010000675.1:0-8446 GCA_036374535.1 Polyangiaceae bacterium | reverse complement strand
ATGTCTTCGCGAAAAAAGACGCGTTGCGTAACCTCCGTGGCCGAAGCGCGAAAAGAGTCGGCGACGGGCGAGAGCTCGTGCGCGGCGGCGGAGGCCGGTCCACAATATCGAGTGAAGGTCCGCTCCCACAACGTCCTCGCGTTTTCCGACGTTCATCTGGGAAGCGATCTCGTTTCGTACGCCATCCCCGAAGCGCCCGCTCGATCGCGCGTGAGCATCGCGCGCGACCGCGACCTTTCGGCGTTCCTCGATTGGTATCGAACGCACCGCGTCGGAGAGCGCCCTTGGCGGCTCGTCATCGGCGGCGATTTCATCGATTTTTCGGGCATGAGCGTGATGGCGCCCCACGAGGAGCTCGTGACGGCGCCGACCGAGGAAGAGCTCGCCCACGGCCTCGGCGGAGCCGCCGATCACAGCCTCGCGAAACTCAGACTCGTGATGGCGCACCACGCGAGCGTCATGAAGAGCCTCGCGGATTTCGTCGCAGCCGGCAATCAGCTCGTGATCGTTCGCGGCAACCACGACATCGACTGGCACTGGGAGTGCGTGCAGACCGAGTTCGTCACAGGTTTGAAGGCGCTCTCGAACGTACCGGACGGGTCCGTCGAGTTCGCGCCGTGGTTCTACTACGAAGAGGGCGTGCTCTATCTCGAGCACGGTCACCAGTACGATTCGTACTGCAGTCACGAGCACGTGCTCTACCCCGTCGCGCCCGGGGATCCGAAGCGCATGGCGCTGTCGCTCTCCGACGTCTTGATTCGCTACATCGTCCGACCGACGCGCGGCATCATGGAAGGCGGACACGAAAAGCACGGCGTGCTCGACTACGTCCGCTTCGCCTTTTCGCTCGGCGCGCGCGGCACGTTCCGGCTGCTCAGCCGCTTCATCGAAGCAAACCTCGCTCTCTTCTCGCTCTGGCGCGATCACGTCGGTCGTCTGGCGAAGCGCGGTCGGCGCGAGCAGCAGCGTCGCATGCGTCGCCTCGCCCTCGCGTACCGCATCAGCATGAAGCGGCTGCGCGCGCTCGTACGGCTGCAGCGCAAACCGGCGACGGCGAGCTTCAGCGCGATCGCGACGAGCCTCATGCTCGATCGGCTCGCGCTCGGAACGCTCGCCATCGTGGCGTTCGTCACGTTGTTCGCTTTCCACGAGCACTGGACGCTCCTCGTGCCGATCATGCTCGCCCTCGCGACGGTGCTGGGCGTTTGCCGGCATCTCTGGTTCGCGCGCCACACCCCCGAGCCGAGCGCGGAGCTTCGCGAGCGCTCCGTACGGGTCGCACGGCTCTTTCCCGCTGCATTCATCGTCATGGGGCACACGCACCTGCCCGAGGTGAAACCCACTGCGCGCACGACGTACGTCAATCTGGGAGCCTGGGCCGAGGAGGAGTCTCCCGACGGATCACCGGGTGCGCTTCCGGCGACGCGCACGCACCTCATCGTCACGTGCGACGACGAACGACCCGTCGCCGAGCTCCGAGTCTGGGACGCGACAGGACCGCGCCCGTTCCGAGCGGACGACGGCTGACGTCTACTTTCGGCTGTCGAGGAGGTTCGTCGCCGGGGCGGGCGCCGGAGCCGGCGGCGGTGCGGAAGCAGGTGCGGGAGGCGGCGCCGCCGAAGGCTGTTCCTTGGGCTCGGCCTTCGCGGGACGCGGCCGCGCGGCGTGCGGCTGCGCCGGTTTCTGCGAAGCGTCCTGGCCGGCGGCCCCGGTCGGCGCCAGTGCAGGCGCGACGACGGGAGCGGGGCCGGGGGCGGCCGGGGTCGCGACGTCGACCTTGGGCGGCGCGGGCGCCGTCAGCTCGACGGCAGGCGCGGCCGTCGCGGCGGCTGGGTCGCCGCCGCCTTTCGCCAACACCACGGCCGCCGCGGCCGCCGCTGCCACGACCGCTACGCCGGCGACGACCCAGAGCGTGCGCTTGCTCCGACCGTTCGAGGCCGTGGTGCCGAAGGTCGACACCGTTTCGGCGGAGCTCTCACCGGTGATCACGCGATTGCCGGTGGAACCGGAGTCCGTGATGACGCGATTGCCCGTGGGCGCGACGCCGGACGGAAGCACGCTCTCCGGCAACCCGGCCGCGCTGATGACCCCGCAAACGCGATCGATCGACATTCGCGCTCGCGGCGGCGCGAGCTCGAGCAACGCGAGCGCGAACTCTCCGAGTGTGCGGAAACGATTATCGCGATCTTTCTCGAGGCACTTGAGCACGACCGCTTCGAGCAGGCCCGAGAGCTCGGGGCGCTTCGTGCGGAGCGGCGGCGGCGGTTCGACCGCAATTTTCACGCTGATATCGGGCAGCGTTTGGCCGAGAAACGGAGCTTCCCCCGTGAGAAGCTCGTACAAGATCACGCCCAGCGACCAGATGTCCGTCCTCAGGTCGACGCCGCGCGTCGCGCGGATCTGCTCCGGCGACATGTAGAGCGGCGACCCCATGATCGTCGTCGTGTGCGTGAGCGCCGCTTCGGCCTGCGACGTGCCCGGGTGCGTCACTTTGGAAATACCGAAGTCGAGCACCTTGACCGAGGGCGTTCCGTCGGCTCGATGCGTGAGAAAGAGGTTCGCCGGCTTGAGATCGCGGTGAACGATGCCGAGCGAGTGCGCTTCGGCGAGCGCCTCGCACGCCTGGAGCACGAGCTCGAGCGCTTCGTCGACGGGGAGCGGCCCGCGCTGCGCGAGCGTGTCCGCGAGGTCGAACCCGTCGAGGTACTCCATCACGATGTACGGCGTACCGTCGGGGAGCGTGCCCACGTCGCTCACCTTCGCGACGTGTTCGCTCTTGATGCGCGCAGCGGCGCGCGCTTCACGCATGAAGCGCGAGGTCGCTTCTTTCTGCTCGGCCGCCTCGCGCGACAGGATCTTGATGGCGACCCGCTCGCGCAGGTGCACGTGCACGGCCGAAATGACGGTGCCCATACCGCCCTGGCCGAGCACGCGCTCGAGCTCGTACTTTCCGGCGACGATTTGGCCAGGCTCGAGATTCATGGGCTCAAAGGCGGTGGTACGCCGCGCCAAGGTAACATGTTCCCGCCCGGCGGCCAGCCAGAGCGCGCAGCTCACGACGAAAGCCGCTCGGCTCTGCACTGCGCTCGAAGACGCTAATCGTATAACTTGTCGACGAAGCGCCGCAGCAGCTCGGCCACGGCGCCGCGCACGGGGAACGAGCCCGCGAGTCCGTACACGGGTGCGAGCCCGCTCTCGCTCGCCGGTTTCGTTTTCACCTCGGCGACCGAGGCTTCGAGATCGCGCACGAAGCGGGCCGCGACGCCCGGCTCGGTGTGGCGGAGCGTCACGCAGAGATGCAAGCTCGGCGGGCGCTGGAGTCCGTTCAGGCTCCAACCGCGGGAGCTCATGGCGTCGAGCACGCGGTAGATATCGACGGAGCGGGAGCCGAACGCGATGACCCAAAGCGGATCGCCGAGGACGGCGAGCTCGGGGATTTTTTCGATCCCGCGGCGAATGGTGCGCGCGGTCTCGAGGACGCGCCGGGTGGCGTCGAGGTATCCCCGCTCGCCGATGCTCACGAGCGCCGCCCACGTCGCCGCCACGAGAGCGCCCGGGCGACTTCCCGCGAGCGTCGGCGAAAAGTAGAGCCCGCCGGGCCAATCCGTGCTCACGAAGTACTGGAACCGACGGAGCGCGACGCCGCGATAGAGCACGACGGAGGTGCCCTTGGCGGCGTAACCGTACTTGTGCGTGTCCGCCGACATCGAGCTCACGCCCGACAGCGAAAAGTCGAAGTCGGGCACGGGATAGCCGAGCTTTCTGGCCCACGGCAGCACGAAGCCTCCGAGGCACGCGTCGACGTGAAGACCGACCTTGCGTTCGAGCGCGAGGGCCGAAAGCTCGGCGATGGGATCGACGACCCCGTGCGGAAATCCCGGCGCCGAGCCCACGATCACGGCCGTGCGCCGCGTCACCGCTCGCCGCACCGCGCGCACGTCGGCTCGAAAATCGCTCGCCACGGGGACACGCACGATCGTCATGCGCAAGAGCTCGGCGGCTTTGTCGAAAGCGGCGTGCGCGCTCGCGGGCGCCACGATCTCGGGGCGCCGGTTGCCCTCGGCGCGCGCGCGATCGCGATACGCCTTCATGGCGAGCAAGATGCTCTCCGTACCGCCCGAGGTGACGGTGCCGACGACGCGCTCCGTTTCCAGCGACGCCTTCTGCGGCGCGCCCAGCATGCGCGCCGTCATGTGCACGATCTCGGCCTCGAACTTCGCGATGCTCGGCCACACGTCGACGTGAAGCGGGTTCGTCTGCGACGCGAGCGCGTAAACGCGATTCATGAACTCCACGTGCCCCGGATCGCCGTGATACACGGCGCCCGAGACGTAGCCGTCTTGCCAGCGGGGCGCCTCGCGCGCCGCGAGCCGCTCGACGAGTTCGAGCGTCATCTCGGGGCCGAGTCCCTCTGCCGGAAGCCCGTCGAAGCGCGGGATCTCGTCCGTCTGCGGGACGGGCGACGGCGCCTTCGCCAGCATCTCGTCCAGATTCTTCTCGATGCGTGAGCGCACGAGGGGAAGGCCGCGCGTCCGATCGAAGACCCAATCGAGCACGGCGCCCGTGCGTCGCCGGACCGCGCTCCGGATGCGGCCGGGCGGTTTCATGACGAAGTGCTCCGCGGACGGTTCATGCGCGCGAAGATGCCACGCGTTCGCCGGTAGAGCTCCTGGAACTCGGCGTACCGCTCGTCGTAGACGGCGCGGTTCCGCGAATCGGGGTCGATGGTCTCGTAGACGCGCACGCGCTCGGGCACGTCGTCCCAGCCGAGCTCGCCGAGCCCCACCCAGGCGATGAGCGCCGCGCCGCGCAGATTGGAGAGCTGCGGCTTTTCGACGCGCAGGACTCGGCGGTCGAGCACGTCGGCGAAGATGCGGCTCCACAGGCGCGACTCGGCGCCACCGCCGATGAGCCTGAGCTCGTTGACGGAGCGGCCGAAAAAGCGCTCGACGTGTCCGAAGAGCCAGCGCGCGTTCAACGCGACGCCTTCGAGCACCGCGCGGATCACGTCGGCGCGCTGATGCGCGAGCGAATAGTTGAAGAGGGCGGCCCGGAGCAGCGGATTCTCGACCGGCGTGCGCTCGCCGTAGAGCCAAGGCAGAAACAGAAGGTGGTTCGCGCCCGGCGGCGACGTCTCGGCGGCGCGGTCGAAGAGCTCGAACGCGTTCGGCGGCGGTCCGCCGTTCGCGAGCGCGTCCGGGGCGTAGAAGAGCTTGTCACGCAGGTGGTTCAGGCACGCGCCTGCCGTCTCCTGATCGTTCAAGAGCAGGTAGCGGCCTGGAATCGCCGCCGGCAACGACGCCATGTTGTTCACGATGTCCGTCTTCTTCTTGGGAACGTGCCCCGCGATCCACGACGACGTGCCGATGTAGAGGTGCGGCTCGAAGTCACGCGTCGTTCCCGCCCCGATCGCCGCGGAGTGGACGTCGGGGGCGCCCGCGATCACCGGCACGTCGTCGGGTAGGCCGAAACGCCGCCGGTGCTCGGGCAACAGCGGACCGAGGACGTCGCTCGACGCGCAGAGCTCGGGAAACTTCTCGCGGTCGAGCCCGCTCAGGGCGACGAGCGACGGCACGTAGTCGATGCGCGAAGGGTCGCGGTTGTCGGTCACCCAAGCGTCGGCGATGGAATCGAACGTCGCGACGAGGCGACCGGTGAGGCGCGCCGTGAGGTAGTCCTTCGGCGTGAGAAACGCCTTCGTGCGCGCGTAAATGTCGGGAAGCGCTCGCTGAATGTAGACCATGTGCGAAAACGCGTCCTTGCCGGAGCGAACCGGCGCGCCACCCGTCAGCCGAACCCAGCGCACGAGCTTGTGAAGCCCGTAGCCGGCGACTCGCAAGGGGCCGCCCGTGAGCGATTTGACGTATTCGGCGCCACGCGAGTCCATCCAGAGGATCGCGTTCATGAGCGCGCGACCGTCCGCGTCGACCGCGACGGTCGCCGACCACTGCGCCGTCACGCCGACGCCGACGATCGCCGAGCGCGGCGCGAGGTTTCTCGCGAGCAGGCGCTCGGTCGCGCGAGCGAACGCCTCCCACCATTCGTCCGGCCGCTGCTCGGCGCCGCCTCCGGGAAAGAGCAGGAGCTCCGTGGGTTCGAATTCGCTGCCGAGCACCTCGCCGCGCGCGTTCACGAGCCCCGCCTTGGCACCCGACGTGCCGAGGTCCCAAGCAAGGACACAGCGCTCCATGACCGTCGAGTCTAGCGCCCCCGGCGGGCGAGCGTCTTCGAGCAGCGCGCCGCCCGTGCTACGGGATGCGCTTTCATGACCCACGACTCGCGCTTTCGAGCATTCGTTTTCGCGCTTTTCGCCGTCGCCTGCGGCGGCTCGTCCGAACCCGAACCGAAGACCGCCGGCGAAGCAGCGCCGCGAAGCGCGAAGCCGAAACCGGAGCTTCCCGAGCTCGACGTGATGAAAGTCGCGCGCGGCCTGCGCGGCAACGAAGCCGACCTCCGAAGCTGCTTTGCGAGCGGCGGCGAGCCAGTGCGCGGCTTCATGAAGCTTTCGTTCGAGGTCGAGACGACGGGCACCGTATCGAACGTCGAAGTCGAGACCTCGAGCTTCGCGGAGCCGAACGTCACGACCTGCCTCACCGATCGCGTCTCCGGCCTGCGCTTCGACGCGCCCGAAGCGAAGGCGAAAACGCACTGGACGTTCGTCTCGGGCCTCTACCGAAAACCCGACGACGGCGAGAAGCCGAACCAACGCAAGAAAAAGAAGCAGCAACCCGCGGACGATCGCGTCCAGGGCGTGGTCATCGACGAAAAGTCGCGCGGCTCGCTCGAGCCCGAAGAGATCGAGGAAGTCGTGCACGCCGGCTTCGGCCTTTTCGCGCACTGCTACCGCGAGGGCCTGGCTCGAACGCCGCGCCTCGCCGGCACCGTGGAGCTCCGCATGGTCATCGGACGAGACGGCGTCGTCGATTCGCTGAGGGACGCCGAGTCGACCATTCCCGATCCCGAGCTCATCGACTGCGTGGCCGAAGGCTTCTTCGCTCTTCGCTTCCCGAAGCCGCGCAAGGGCACGGTGCGGCTCTTTTACCGCATCGTGTTCGACAACGGCTGACGGGAGCGCGCCGCCCGGCTCAGGGCGCGTGCGCCTCGTCGCGTGAATTCGGCTTGGGCCAGATCGACCCGGCGTTCGTCGCGACGTGCTCGATTGCCGCGCGCGGCCCCGCGCTTTTCGCGCGATGGAGCGCGCCCTTCGTCAGGCGATAGAGCGGCCGCAGAGGGCTCTTCAAGAGCACGAGATCGCGCGCTCCGCGCACGGCGTGGCGAAGACCTCGCGGCTCCGTCTTGCGGTAACGCACGGAGACGCCGTCGAGACTGAGGTCCGGCTCGAAGCCGGCGCGCTGGAGCTGGAAGCGCAGGGGCAGGTCGTTCGAGTAGAGGTGCCAGGCGTTCTCGGGTGACGGAGGGCGCACGTCGAAGTTCGCGAACAACGAGCCACCCGGCTTGAGCGCCGCGTGCAGCGTCGCTACCGCAGCCGGAATATCCGTCACGTGAGCGAGCGTGTCGATCGCGGTGATGACGTCGTACTCACCCTTCGGGATCGAGTCGGTATTGAGGTCGATGTACCGGGCGCGCTCACCTCGCCGCTCCAGGCGAAAGCGCGCGAACGCGAGCAGGCTCGTCGAAATGTCGGCGAGATCGCTCTCGAACCCGAGCCGGCGGAAGAGCTGGCTCGTCACCCCCACGCCGGAGCCGAAATCGAGATGACGCGCAGCGCCACGAACTGCGGGCGGCGGGACACTGTCCGCGATGACGGCGCTCACGGGATACGAATAGCCCTCGGCCTGAAGATAGGCGTACCAGAGCAGGTCGAAACTCCACGATTTCGTGGAGCGATAGAACTCGTGCACCGAAGCCGGGGTGTCGCGCGGTCGCGCTTGCCACTCCTCGACGCTCCACGCTTCCCAATTCAAGCAGTGCTGCACGCATTCCTCTGTCGAGAAGCCGTAATACGTGCCGAGGTCGTCGAGCACCGCGGCTCGCACCTCGGGCGTGCCGTCGAGGCGTAGCGCCGCGCGATAGGCCTCGAGCGCCGGACCGAGCGCAGCCTTGCGCAGCCGTCCCGTCCACTGTTCGAGATTCGGAGGAGGCGTGGACGGATCGGTGGGATCGGGGTGCGCGCCCTGCTTGAGCATCATGGGCGCAGTAGCAAACGCGCGCGACGAAGCAATGGTTTCATCGAATCGGCAGCGAGCGCTAACGATGTCAGAAGTGTCGCAATTAGCGCCACCGCGCGCAGAGCCCTCGATGTCGCGCTGTGCGAGTCAGTCAGGCTCGCGCTTCCCGTGCCGCCGGCAACTCCGACGGCTCGGTGAAGAACACCGCGATGCGCGCGGACATGCCCGGCGTTCGCTGGCGGATACCAGCGAGCAGCGAGCTCAGCATGCCGCGCGTCTCCGTCGAGAGGCGCAAGGCCGGATTGTACGACGCGAGC
>DASUTR010000674.1:0-2162 GCA_036374535.1 Polyangiaceae bacterium | reverse complement strand
TGCTCTACGAGCTCGTGACGGGTGAGCTCCCGTTTCAGGGCGACAGCTACAACGCGAGGCTCTGGGCGATTCTCGGCGAATCGCCGCGCTCGCTGCTCGAGCATGGCATCGACGAGCCCGAGCTCTGGGCCGTCTTGCAGTGCGGCCTCGCGAAGAACCGCAATGAGCGCTTCGCCGACATGCGCGAGCTCGGACGAACGCTCGCCGCTTGGCTTCTCGCCCGCAATATCAAGACGGACATCACGAAGGCCCCGCTCGAGGCCTGGCTCGCGCACTCTCGGCCGCAAGGCTCCTCCCTGTTTCCTTCGTTGTCTCCGTCGATCGGGCCGAGCGAGCCCTCGATGGCGCCCGCGCCCCCCGAGCCGCCCCCACCACCGGTGAGGATTCTTCCCGCCGACCGGCTCCGGCGCGCCGCGAGCGTCGACGCTTTGCCCGGCGTCGTTCCGGCGACGGTCGATCCCGCCCTTCTCGCAGTGGTGCGCGCTCGCGTGAAGAAGGAGCGCGCAGAGACCACTGCGCCGCAATCGCTGCGCGGACGTCCACGGAGCTCCTGGCTCGGATGGTTCGGAGTCGCCGCCGGAGCGTCGTTCGTCGTCGCGGCGATCGCGAGCAGCGTCGGGGGACGGGAGGTCGCGAAGAGCGAGCGGCGCGAAACGACGCTCGTCGCCGAGCCGGCGCCGCTCGCCGTAGCTCCCCGGGCAGCGCCGGTGCCCGCGTCCGATGAAACCGGACGACCGAACGTGGCGAGCGCCGAAGCGCCCGCGGCGAGCGCCGAAGCGCCCGCGCCGGCGCGAAACGTTCGACCCGCGGCGCGGCCGTCGCGCTCGCGTCCGAAGGCACACAAGCCGAAGGTCGACGAGCTCAAGAACCCGTTTCGCTGAGCAGGCGGGCAATGCCGCGGCCGGGAGCGTGGCGCGCCGCTCAGAACGTCGAGCGATAGGTAGCGAGAGCACCGCCCGGCGCCGCGCCGATCGAGACGCCCCGATCGGCCGATTTGGGCTCGCTGAGATCGAAGTACAAGAGGACGCCGCCCGCGGTGGCCGCCGCCGTTCCGAGTCCGGCGAAGAAGGCGCTCGCGGGAGCGATCCCTCGGCGGCCGCTGT
Source organism: Polyangiaceae bacterium (assembly GCA_036374535.1). Taxonomy (GTDB): domain Bacteria; phylum Myxococcota_A; class Polyangia; order Polyangiales; family Polyangiaceae; genus PMG-095. The sequence continues at coordinate 1,059 of DASUTR010000674.1, read as the reverse complement.
CGTCGGCGACCTCGATGACGACGGCCGTGCCGAGCGAAGCCGTGGCCGTCGCGAGCGCGGCCCACGTGACCACACGCACGCGTGACGCCAGCGGATCGGCCACGGACTCGGCCGAAGGACGGGAGGCCGCCCGCTTTTCCGGTTCGAGTCGGACCTCGAGCTCGGCGGAACGGTGGGCGTCGAGCTCGACGACGCTCGCCTTCGCGACGTAGCCCGTGTGGGCAAGCTCGACCCGGTGCGCCCCGGGCCAAGTTTCGCCCGTCCAGGGCGTGAGGCCCACCGGCTGGCCGTCGAGCAGCACCGTGGCCCCTTTCGGATCCGAAAGCACACTGAGTTGCTGAATGCCGCGCTGCGCGAGCGCTTGCTCGAGCTCCTCGACCCGCGCGACGGTTGCTCCGTCGGGGGGGCCTTCCGAGCTTCGGAGGTACTCGCGGTAGTAGCGCAGGGCGGCCGAGCGATTGCCGAGGTTGTCGTAGGCCTTCGCGATGTTGAACGAGAGCTGCTGGTTCGGGTAGAGCCGCGCGGTCTCCGTGAACCGTTCGATGGAGTCGTAATAGCGACCGGCGGCGTACGCCGCGACGCCCTCGTCGAACAGCGCGCGCGCGCGCGCGACGCGGCCTGGATCGGCGGTGTCCGGTTCGTCCCCGGGTGACGACGTAGGTTCGGCACCTGCATGCGGGGAGGCGAACGCCACGGAGGAGGCGAGGAGCACGGCATGAAGCAGAGAACGAGGCACGACGATCTCCACTACGGTCCGGTTCGCGTCGAATTGAGCCCAGCGGTTCGCTCGGGCCCGAAGTTTTCGTTTCGGATCTTCAGACGGACCCGGAGCGTGCCGTTCACCGCAACGAATGACCCGGCACTCCGCGCCCGCTCCCCCGCTCGGAACGCGCCCGCCGAGTCTTTTCGCCACGGCGCTCAGCCTGCACGGGCCCGCTCGCTGTACTTCGCAGCCAGCGTCGCGTCCATGGCGGCGCCGGCTGCTCCTCGCCGCGTGCGCGGGGGTCGCCGGTTCGCTCATCGGATGGACGGCGCGCGAGACGCCGCGCGCGGAGCCGG
>DASUTR010000673.1:0-5914 GCA_036374535.1 Polyangiaceae bacterium | reverse complement strand
TTGGATCATCTCGGTCCCGAACTACGCCGTCTGGTACAACCGGCTGCGCACGCTCGCCGGGTCATTTTCGTATTCGTGGTCCGGTCTCTACGATCGCACGCACTTGCGCTTCTTCACGCGCCGCAGCGTGCGAGAGCTGCTCGAGCGGGCGGGTCGCAGCGTCACCGACGAGAGCTCGACGCCGTCGCTCGTGCAGTCGGCCGCGCCGCTCTTGAGACTGCCGTTCGAGTCGAAGGTCGACTCGGGTGAGCACCTCGCGCTCGGCGAATCCGAGGCGTTTCGGGCGTACGAGCGCTGGGTCGAGCCCGTCGAAGCCCGCGTCTGCTCGCTCTGGCCGGAGCTCCTCGCCTTCCAGATCGTGTGTCTCTGCCGCGCGGCGTGAGCATGCGCCTCGCCGGCAGGCTAGAGCGATGGTGGCGTGCGCTCCTCGCGGGTGACGAGCGCGCCGTTCGCGTCTTTGCGGCCGGCGTCGCGCTCGCGCTGCTCTCGGGAGCGCTTTTTTACGTGCTCGGGCCCATGCTCGAGGATTTCTCGACGTACGGCTTCCACGATTGGGACGTCGAGACGGCGTATCGGTACATCACCGTGGCGAGCCTGCGCGACCACGGCGAGCTTCCGTGGTGGCAGCCGTACATGTGCGGGGGCGTTCCCGCGTGGGGCTACGTCGAGGGAGCGTCGAACCTCGTCTCGCCGTACCTGCCGCTCTACTTGCTCGCCGACGTGCGGGCCGCCATTCGTCTCGAGGTGCTCGGGCAGGGGCTCGTCGGGCTCGTCGGGACGTACCTCTTCGCCGGCTGCTTCACGCGGAGCGCGGCGCTTCGGGCGCTGCTCGCGGCTCTTTTCGTGTTGAACGGACGCTGGGCGCTCCAGGCCGCCGTCGGCCATACCTGGCACCTTCAATACGGGCTCATGCCCTGGGTTTTCTGGTGTTTCGAACGCTCGCAAGCGCCGGGCAAGCTCCGTTTCGCTGCGGGCGCGGGCGCGGTCATGGCCGTCCAGTGCTTCTGGGGCGGGATCTATCCGCTGCCGCACACCGCGCTCTTGCTCTCGGGTTACGCCCTCCTGACGGCGTTCTTCGGCGCGTCGCTGCGTCCGATCCTCGCGCTCGCGATCGCCGGGCCGGTCGCGCTCGGGCTCTCGGCGCCGAAGCTCTTCGCCGTGGTCGATCACATGAGCGACGTGCCCCGGCTCATCGAGTCGAACGAGGTGATCGGACTCGGCGAGCTCGTCGCGATGTTGACGGCTCCCGACCAACGTTACGGCGTCCATTCCGTGCGAGTGCCCGCGTACAACTGGCACGAGTGGGGGATCTACATCGGCGGCGGCGGGCTCTTCGTGCTCGTGCTCGGCGTGCTCTTCGCGCGCGGCCCGCGCGAACATTCGCTGAAGATTCTCGGGCTCCTCTGCCTCTTGCTCGGGCTCGGCAAGTTCCACCCGAACGCTCCCTGGGCGCTGCTCCACGAGCTGCCGTTCTTCGCGTCGCAGCACGTGCCCTCGCGCTTCCATTTCCCGATGTTGCTCCTGCTCGGCGCGGCCTTCGTCGCGTTCGCGGCGAGCCACGTCGACGAGCTCTTGAAGCGCCGCCCGTGGCTCGATTTCTTGCTGCTGGCTCCCGTCGCCGTCCTCGTTTGGGACATGGCGCGCTTCTCGCGCACGCCCTTCGAGCAGGCGTTTTGGATGGAAGCTCCCGAAGACCTGCGCCGCGCCGAGACGTTCGAGCATCGGCTGAACCCGCCCGTGCAGTACGTGAAGCGCGATTGGGCCGCTCCGATTTTGCTCGCGATGTTCGCGAATCAGGGCGTCATCCGCTGCTACGGTTTCGATCCCGACTACCGGCCCGGAGCGATTGCGAAGGAGAGCCCGAACTATCGCGGCCTCGCCTGGGTCGCCGAGGGGAGCGGTGAGGCGCGCGTCGTCGAATGGACGACGAATCGCGCGGTCGTCGAAGTAACGGGCGCGAGCGCGGGCGCGGTCGTCGCCTACGACATGAACTACGACTCGAGCTGGCGCGCCGACGGGGAGCGTGCGCTCGATCACGCCGGCGTCGTCGCCGGACGGCTCGCTCCCGGTTCGAGCCGCATCGAATTCCGGTACCGCCCGCGCACGCTTCCGGGGTCGCTTCTCCTGTTTGCCGCCACGCTCGGAGCGTGCTTTTTCCGCCGACGCCATGCGGCATGGCTCCGCGCAGCGTGGGCGCAAGCGCGCGTATTTCGGCCGTTTCGCCGGCTTTCCGGCGCGCCGGCTCGGCCCGACGACCGGTCTTGATGCGGAACCGGTTGCAGGAGCTAGCTTTCACGCCGTACGGTACCGGCCCCGACGAGAGCTCCGAAGCCCTTCGGTCGCGGTCGTTTCCGAAATCAGTCGTTTCGGATCCGGTCATGAAGCCTAGAGGAGAACGTTCGATGTCAGCTTCCACCTCCCTTCCGAATCTTCTTTCCAGCGTGCGCGTGCGTGGCCTCGCCAGCGCCCTCGCCCTCGCGATGTTCATCCCGGCGTGCGGTGCGAAGACCGACGAGAACGCGCCGCCGGCGACCGCTGCCGGTGCGTCCGCCGAGCCGACGTTCGCGGAGGCGCCGAAGCCGCCGAAGGCGACCGGCAACCCGCTGAAGGGCATGAAGTTCTACGTCGATCCCGAGAACAACGCGCTCAAGAAGGCGAAGGCGCTCGAGAAGACGAACCCCGAGGTCGCAAAGCTCCTCGAGGAGCGCATCGGCAAGCAACCGACGCCGATCTGGATCGGCGACTGGAACTCGAACGTCCGCCGCAAGGTGGAAGATACCGTGACGAAAGCGGCCAAGCAGGGACAGGTCGCCGTGTTCGTCGCATACAACGTGCCGGGTCGTGACTGCGGTCAGCACTCGGCGGGCGGCGTGAAAACCGCTGCCACCTATCGGCAGTGGGTTCGTGACATCCACGCCGGCATCGGCGATCACCAAGCGGTCGTCGTCCTCGAGCCCGACGCGCTCGGCCTGCTCGAAAAGGAAGGCTGCCTCACGAAGGAGCAGCAACAGGAGCGCGTCTTCTTGCTGCACGACGCCGTCAAGGTGCTGCGCCAGAACCCGAAGACGATCGTGTACCTCGACGGCGGTCACTCGAAGTGGCATCCCGTCGAAGAGCACGCGCGGCTCCTCAAGATGGCGGGCGTCGAAGACGCGCACGGCTACGCGCTCAACACTTCGAACTACCGCGGCATGGACGAGCTCTTGCCGTTCGCGAAGAAGCTGAGCGAGCTGCTCGGCGGCATCCACGGCATCATCGACACGAGCCGCAACGGCGCCGGCCCCGTGGGCGTCGAGTGGTGCAACCCGCCGAACCGCAAGCTCGGCCCGTACGCGACGACGGAGACGGCCGATCCGAGCTACCTCGACGCCTATCTCTGGCTCAAGGTGCCCGGCGAATCGGACGGCTCGTGCAACGGCGCCCCCGTCGCCGGCGCGTTCTGGGAAAAAGCGGCGATCGAGCTCGTAACGCCGTAGTTTCTCAGAACAACCAGCCGACCTTGATGCCGATCGTGGGCAGGATCGTCTGCCCCACGCGCTCGAGGGTTTCTTCGACGCGCTCGTCGGTCGGCGTCACGAAGCGATCGACGACGGCGTCCGGGACGCTGTCGTCGACCTGGCTCTCGAACTCGATCTCGCTCGGCGCGATCGGGATCTGAAGTCCCGCTTCGACGCCCAGCGTGAAGCCCGACTTGAACGTGTAGAAGTACCCGAGCTCCGGCGTGAGCACGAGCGTCTGCATCGTGGCCTCGCTCGTATAGGCGAACGAGTCGGCGAGGCCGGGCACGGCCCCGGTGTACGCCGAGATGTCGAACTCGTCGGTGTACGTGCCGCGCACGTGCGCGTAGCCGATCGATGCGCCGAGAAAGAAGCCGCCGCCGAAGGGGTGGATGTGCCCGTAGATCCCGACGCCTTGATACGAAACCGTGGCGTCGCCGTAGTACGCGAACTGCAGCGTCGGAACGATGCCGTAGTTGATACCGGCGCCGAAGTATTTCGTGAGTTTCACGGCGCCGCCGATACTGAGGAACGCGGGTAGCCCGACGCCGATGACGGGCCCGATGCGAAACGGGCCGAACACGCCGTGCGTGTCGTCGTGCGGCTCGACCCTCGCGTCGTCCTTCGGGACGACGTTGCCGTCGTCGCTCGCCGCCGCTTTGGGTTGGGTCGTCGTCACGGCGGCAGGAACGGGCGGCGGAGCGACGGCCGGCGCGGGAGGGGGAGGGGGGGCCGCCGACGCGGTTGGCGCGACGGGCGGCGGAGGAGGCGTCGGGAATTCCGCGCTCGAGGACGGCGGGGGCGAAGCCGGGAACTCCGCCGTCGAGGGTGGAGCGGGTTCGGCAGGCGGCGAATCGGGCGCAGGCGCGGCCGGGGACTCGCTCGGTGTCGGTTCGGGGGGTGGCGGCGCCGGCGACTCGGGAGCCGCTTCTTGACCGAGCGTCACGCGCGCCGCGAGGACCAGTGCGAGCGTCGAGCCGATGCGAAGGGACTTCATGATCGGGGAACGAAACCGCCCAAGAATGCTCGATGAGGAGCTTACCATGCAAACGTCGGCGCCGTGTTCGAGGACAGCGTAAGGTAGAGCGCATGCGTGGTGAGCCGAGCTCCTTCCGCTCGCCATCCGCGGTTTTCGCGGCGGTCGCGCTCGCCGTCGTCGTCGTCGCCGAGCTCGTGTTCGCCCGCGGCTCGGGCGAGCCGGCCGATTTCACGCTGTTTCTCGGCCGCTTCCACCCGCTCGTCGTGCACCTGCCCGTCGGCGTGCTCGTGCTCGCGGGCATCGCCGAGGCGGCCACGCTCTGGCCGAAGCTCCGCGAACGCATCGATCCGGCGCTCGGACTCGGGCTCCCCGTGCTCGTGCTCGTCACGGTCACGGCGTACCTGCTCGGACATTTTCTCGGGCGTTCGGGCGGATACGCCGCGCACGCCCTCACGCTGCATCGCCGTCTCGAATTTTTGGCGACCGTCGGCACGTGCGTCTCTCTCGCGCTGTTCGCTCGGCACGCGGCGAACGTCACGCCGGGCTCGCGCACCGCGTATCGCGCATCGCTCGGCGTGACGCTCGCGCTGCTCTCCGTGGGCGCGCACTTCGGCGGTACGGTCACGCACGGCGACTCGTACCTCACGGAATATGCGCCGGGTCCTCTGAAGGCGCTCCTCGGTGGCTCCGTCGAGAAGACGGCGCCCGTGCCATCGGGCAGCGTCGCCGCCGCAAAATCTCCCGAGCCGCTCGTGTTCGGCGACGTCGTGCAGCCGCTCTTCGAAAAGTACTGCGTCGAGTGCCACGGAACGAAGAAGCAGAAGGGGAAGCTCCGCCTCGATTCGATGGATGCCTTGATGGCGGGCGGCGAAGAAGGAGCGGCGATCGTCGCCGGTTCGTCCGCGGCAAGCGAGCTCGTGCGGCGTATGAAGCTCCCGGCGGACGACGACGACCGCATGCCGCCCGAAGGCAAGCCGGGGCCGGCCCCCGAAGAGCTCGCCGTGATTGCGTTTTGGATCGACCGCGGCGCTTCGCCCACGCTGCGAGTGCGCGACACACTGGCTCCCGCGAACGGTCGGAAGGTGCTCGAAGCATCCCTCGCGAAAGCTCCGAGCGTGCCCGGTGCGGCGCCGCCCCCGGTGTCGCCGCGCGAGTCGACTGCCCCCGCCGGCTCCGGCTCCGCCGGCACGCCGCCGGGCCCCGCGCCGCACGGCGCCGCGTCGCCGAGCCCTGCGGAGCCGGAAGAAGCGACGCCTCCGAACACGCGGGCTCCGAGCTCCGAGCCGCCGGGCGCTCAGCCGCCGAGCCCCGAGCCGAGCGCGGCGTCCGCGCTGAACGGTCGCGCGGTGCTCGCGGAGCGGTGCGAAAAGTGCCACGGAGCGGCGAAGAAGAAGGGCGGTCTTCGCGTCGATTCGCTCGAAGCGATGAAAAGGGGCGG
>DASUTR010000672.1:0-4655 GCA_036374535.1 Polyangiaceae bacterium | reverse complement strand
TCCGAAGTCCGATTTCAAGTGACGATTTCAAAAACTCGTCCGTGCCGCGTGTGTCGCCACGCTTGTTTCGGTTTCGTTTCGTCGGATCGCTGCGCCGGCGCAGCATGAGCCAGGGCGGCTCGGATCGCGCGGCTCGAATCGTGCCGGTCGCCGGGCGCGTGAGGAAGTTCGCAGACGCGGGCGCGAAGAAACAGGTGTCGCCGGAGATCAGGTGCGCGCGCTCCCCCTGGCACGAGGAATGCAGTGTTTGGAACAACGGTCCATTGCTCGGACAACACAGCATCGAACTCTCGTATCCGAGGAGCGACATCATGACTAGGAATTGGCTCTACTGCGTGTCCTTTGCTCCGTGTCTCTTCGCACTCGCCTGCAGCGCGGAAGCACCGAGTACCGCGAAGACCGACGAACCGAGTGTCGACACCCTCGGCACCGTCTCGGAACCCCTCTGGACCGGGCGCCGGTTCGGCACGGAATGCCAGCAGGATTACCAGAACGGCTGGCTCGGACCCGTCTACGAGGCATGGGATCGTTGCGGGGGCTTCGACTCGAAAATGGGCGCGACCGACAATCGCGCCTTTTACTACAACCTTGCGAACGGCAGAAATTACTACTGGCACGACTCGGGCGATCAGCACGAGATCGACACCGTAGATTTATTGTTCGTCAACACGCACGGCGGCGTCGACACCGGCAACGCCTACTGGGCCATGTGGGAGCAATGGACGAATGCCGAGCTTCAGTACCTGCGGCTCGGCGACGAGTCGACCGGCATGAAGATTTTCGCTCACTGGGCATGCAACACCCTGAAATACTCGGACGGCAACATCTGGAATCGCTGGTGGAAGGCAATGTCGGGCGGGCTCCTCATGAGCCTCGGCAGCCACGACCTCGTGTACAACGGCCCGACCACCGACGAGGTCGGGGAAGACTTCGCGTCGGACATCCAGGGCGGCATGACCATCAAGGGCGCCTGGAACGACGTGGCCAATGACTGGGCCGTCGACAACGACATTACGGTGCTCGCGACCGGAACGAATCAGGCGAACTGCACGTCGCGGCGCGACACCACGAAGTGGACCACCACCCTTCCGCCGGCGCTGCGCGACGGGCAGATTGGCTATTACTGCTACAGCGCCTGGACCGATCTCTGAGCGTGCGTCATCGGTCTTTTTTTTCGAAATAGGAGCGAATGAGTCATGAAGACGGGAATCGTTTTGGCAGCGCTACTCGCACTCGGAATCGTCACCGAAGCAAAAGCCGATCCGCCGGCCCTCAAGAAGTCGCTCACCCGGACCTCACGGGAAAGCGGCATGGGCGTCGCCTCGGTCTTTCTACTGGAGCCGCGCGCGGGCCTCGGCCGCGTCGCGGTCGCCGATCGCGTGATGCGGAAAATGCGCCCGCTCTCGGCCGCCCTTTCGGAGCCGAACGTCCGGGAAGAAAGGGAGTCGGTCGCCGTCTCGACGGATGGCTGGCACCTGAAAGTTTTCGGCGACGGCAGTCGCGTGAGCTTCCGCGACGAGAGCCGCGCGAGCGTGGCCCTAGAACCGCGCAAGACGCCCGAACGCGCACCGGACGAGATCGAGCGGACTGCTCGGCAGTTCGTGACCGAAACGCTCGCCGACCTCGTGCCCGTCGGGGCGCGTCAGAGCCTCGTTCTCTACAAGATCCGGAAGGAAGTCAGCGTCGTCGGGAACGCCCGAACGCTCGGGCCCGAAGAGTCCGAAGTCGTGGGCTATCAGGTCACCTTCACGCGCAGCATCGACGGCGTGCCCGTCGTAGGCCCCGGATCGAAGGTGGGCGTCCGCCTGAACCGCGACTACGAAGTGTACGGCTTCGACTACGACTGGCAGCCTCTCGCGATCTCGCCGGTCGCCCAAAAAACGGCCGCGCTCCACACCATCAACGAGCGTGCGAAGACGCTCGCCCAGAGCTTGGCGCCGAACGGCGTATCGAAGAAGTTCGAGTGCGGCTACCTCGACCTCGGGTCGCGGCACCGCGACGGCGAAGCCCCGATCCAGGCCGGCTGCTACTCGGAGCTGACCAGCGACGCGGCGACGCAGAAACCGAGCGGCGGGAGCGCGACGACGACGAGAGGCGAGCAGCTCTTCGTCCCCGCCGGCGCGGAGATCTTCGAAGATCGCGCCTGGCGCGGCCTCGACCAGTTCGCCGCACGCACGAACTTCGCGCAGGCACGCGCGGCACTCACTCGACCCACGCGATGAGGACTGGGGAGCGACGGCGAGCTCGTCGCGGCCGTTCCCCGAGCTCGCGGCCTCGAGTTACCCGGCGCGGGTGCAAACCACCTCATCGTAGACACTCCGCCTGCCAACGCGCCTCCACGGCGGCACGGCATGCTTCGAGACTCGACGCGACATTGGCGGGCGGCTCGTAGGGTTCGAAAAAGACGTCGCCGTCGAGGTACCCGCGCAGGGTTCTATCGGCTTGGTCGAGCTCGGCGCAGTCGAGGTCGGCGATGGGGCAGTCGTTCTCCGGTGGAAACAAGTCGACCCGTAGGCATACGGCGCTCGGAAAGCACTCCTCGTGATACCGGCACTCGCAACCCGAAGCGGTGGTCTCGCACGACTCCGCCAGGTTACTGCACGGTTCGTCGAAGCGTCCGGCGACGGGCGCCGCGACGCAGCGCTCTCCGAGCTCGCACGTCCCGGTTGGCGCGCAGCTTCCGCGCTCGCACATCTTCTCGTCGTAGTGCGACCACGCGGTGCCGCAACCGAGGATGTCGCATGTCTCGCGGAACGAACAAGTGATACCCGAAAGCGTGCACGTATCACCGCCGCCTCCGGCCTCGCCACCGGTTCCTGACTCACCGCCACGCGCGCCGGCGCCGCCCGTGCTCGGATTTCCGCCAGGCGGCCCCGTGCCGCCGCGACCGCCCTGACCACCGGTCGTGCCACCTTGGCCGCCCATCGGGTTCGACGCGCCAGCCATCGAGCCACCCGTCGAGCCAGCCGTTCCTGCCGCTGTTCCCCCCACGGCCGGGGTTCCTCCGAGAGAGTGGCCACCCTTCGAAGATCCATCGTCGTCACCCGAGCCGCGTCGCAGGGACGAACCTCCGCACGCTACGAAGCCGAGACATCCGAGGACCATCCACCGGACCCACCTGAGCATTCCCCGAAGCTTATCAGACCGGAAAAAACATCGACCCGGATTCCGAGGGTCTCCGTAACGGCTTCAGATGAGGCCGTCTGTCCCACGACCGATGGACGGCGGAGGTCCCGTGAACCACGAAAAAGCACGCACCCGCCGGAAAGCTCACGGATTCTGGCTGAGCGGCGTCGCGCTGACGCTCGCCGTCGCGCTCTTCGTGGTGCTTCTCCTGCGGAAGCACGAGCCGTCACCGAACGTCGCGAGCGACGGCCGCGCCCCGGCGAGCACGCAGGCGGTGTTCGCCGCCGCTCGCCAGCCGCACGCCGTTGCACCGGCGGCGCCCGAGTCGGAGCCGCCGTCGGCCATGCCGGTTATCGAGGCCGCGTACCTCGACAAGACGGAGGTTTGCCGCGGCGAGCAGAACTTCGTGAACGTCGAGGCCTACACCGAGAATGGCACCGACCCCTATCTCTCCATTTTGGTGACCGATCCGGACACCGGCAGACTCGAGCGCGGCCCCCGCGTCGCGTTTCGCCAGGAACGGGCCTCGACCGTGCCGATCCAGATCGTGGTGAAAGGCTTCGGGGCCGAGCGAACGGTCGAGCTTCCGCCACCGACCATCAAAGACTGCGACGAACCGGTAGCGGTGCAGATCGAGGTCGCTCGCAGCTTCGGCGCTCAGGATCGAGTGACGCTCACGGCGACGATCCGCGAGCCGGAATCGAGCGCCGGCGCCTTCACGCCGTACGAGTTCGTTTGGGATTTTGCCGACGGCGAGACGCTCGTCGAGAGCAGCGGCAGCGTGGAGCACAGCTACGAGAACCGTATCCAAGACGCGCGAGTGAGCTCGTTCCTCGTCAGCGTGACGGCCCGTGAACGCGGGGGTCGTAGCGTCTCGGGTTTCCGCACCGTCTCCTTTTCCAACTTCGGTTTTCTCATGCGCGAGCTCGACGACAAGATCGAAATCCAGGTCGGCACGAAGAGCACGCCGGAGGCGGGCAGCGACGCGGATCGGCTGTGGCTCTATCATGGTCACGACAAGCGCGTGCTGCTCACGCACGTGCGCATGCGCGAGCTCGAGGGAGATTCCACCGAGGGACGCGAGGTCGAGCGCGCCGAGTACAGCCCGGCGCAGGCGCTCGGGTTCTCCGAGCTCGGGCCAAAGCAGCGTCTCGACGTAGCCGGGCTCGCGAAACTCGCGCCCACACGACCGGGAACGCTGCGGTTCTACGACGTGGAGGGGCGAAGCGAGGACGGCAAGCTCGCGCACGCGAGGTTCGTGGTGGGCCCGCGCCTTCCGCCCACGCGCAGCGAGGACGTCCCGCACGTCACCATCCCTGACGAAGCGGCGCCGACCGAGGCGCTTTGATTCCGCCGCGAGACGACGCGGCCTTAACCCAACGACCAGCGAAGAGGAACGTCACGATGTCATCAAAATCCTATCACTCGACACCACGCCGGCGCGCTTCGGCGACCGTCGCCGCCCTCGCCATCGGCAGCGCCGGCCTCTTCGGGACGAGTCCCGCACGAGCAGCCGAAGAGCAACTAAA
>DASUTR010000671.1:0-2736 GCA_036374535.1 Polyangiaceae bacterium | reverse complement strand
GGCCTGCCGAGCCTTCCGCTGTGGCTCACGGCGCACGAAGCCGTGCGTCACGCGCCGCGCGTCCGGCGCGTCTGGGATGCGCTGGCTCGAGGCCTGCGCGCGCTCGCGGAGAGCGACGCGGGCGCGTAGCGCCGTCACGGCCCGTGGAGCGGAACCTCGCGTCCGCTCGGACGGTGCGCCTGGAGCGGACCGTGCGGCGGCGCGGCGCCGGAGTCGGAGACGTTTCCGTACGAGAGCAACTTCTCGGGAGCGAGCTGCAATCCTCTCCGCGCACCGGGCAGCGGCGAACGATCTTGCACCCACCAGACGTCGAACGCGACGAGGCGGTCGCGCACGTGACCGCTGAATTCGTGCTGGTGGAGCAGATACTCGCGCAGGAACTGGCGGCGCCCGCCGTTGCCCGAAAAACGAATGTAGTTGTGGTAGTCGCACCAGAATTGCTCGTGGTCCCAGCCCCGCGCGCCGAGCGTGTCGAAGCTCGGTGTTCCGCCCGAGAACGGATCGAGCTTGCGCCCGTCCGCGGTGCGGCCGTCCACGACGACACGCCCGTCTTCGTACGGCGGCTCGGGCGCGAACATCGACCAGCCCTGAAGGATGCGAGGATACTCGATGACCTTCACCATCCATTCGGCGCGCTTCGGCTTGAGCGACCGCGGCACGAAGGGGTTGTCGTGGAGGATCGCGGCGATCACCGCGACGCCGAGCAGGACGACGGCGGCTTCGCGCAGCGCTCGACCGGCGTCGCCGAGCGCGACGCGGAACGACGTTTCGCGGGCGAGCCCCACCGGCTCTGCGCGCCCGGGAGCGACGGCACGCCGGCGCACGCCGAGCGCGCGGCCGGCGCGGAGGTGGCGAGCTTCTAACGCGCGGCAGAGCCGAGCACCGAGCGCTCGCGTGACCGGGAGCCGCAGCCAAACGGCGAGCACGATTCCGAACGGCAACGCCCGGAGGAGCTCGAACCACGCGCGCTCGTGACGGTGAATCGTGCCGTCGCGAGCGAGGACCCAGAGCGCGTCGCCCGGAGCGCCGGGCGGAAGGCTCGCCGCGTCGCGCGCGTCGACGAACGTCAACCGATCGAACGGATCGAAGCGATCCAGCACGCGCGCGAGCGCGAACACGAAGGGGCTCGTCCCGTCGATGACGACCCGCACCGCGCGTTCCTCGCGCCGGAAGCGGCGCGTCACCCAGGCGAAATCGTCGGCACCGAGCAGCAGCACGGGGAACAGCATCATCGCGTACGAGAACGGCCCGAGCCGCGCGAAGAGGGCGATGAAACCGTGAAGCCCCCAAACGAGCCCGAGAATCGCCCGGCGCGTCCACTTCTGGAAAAACGGGACGAACAAGAGCAGGCTCAGCGTCCCCTCGACGGCGAGCGCGCCGTAGGTCATCGCCTGCACCACGCCGAGCGAAAGGTGCTCGCGCGCCCAGATCGAAAAAACGGTGGCGATGCGATCTTGGTGGAAAAACCAGTGAAGCGCCGTGCCGTTCCGCCAGCCCTCCCCGTCCTTGTGCACGGTATTGAAGAAGTAGATGGCCGACCATTGAACGAGAAAGAGCAGCACGACGAGCGAGCTCGTTCGCACGGGCTCCCGCAGGGGATCGGGTAGGTTCAGGTCGAGCACGGACGCGTCGCGGCGGCGCGCGAGCGAGCGGCGCACGGCGTCGAGCGAAAAGCGCGCGCCGAGCGGCAGGAACAGCGAGTACACCGTGAGAATGTTCACGACCACGGTGCCGCCGTTCTGCACGAACAGGTTTCGCGCGTTCAGGCTCGTGATGCACAGCGCGGAAAGCACGTGAAACAGGCGCGTTCGATAGCCGAGCGTGAACGCGAGGAAGACGAGCAGCGTCGCGAAGAACGCGACGCTCACTTCCGTGTGCGTCGAGAACGCGTGATAGATCGAAAACACGCTGCCGCCCATCGGCGCGAACAGCGAGAAGTGGTTCGGGAGGAGCCCGTCGTTCGTGTAGAACGGCACCGCGTAGTACCAGCGCCGCAGCACCTCGATGATCAGCAGCGTCCCGAGCAGAACCCTAAAGACTCCGAGCCAGCGGACGTCCACCGTGAGGTAGCGCTCCCGAAAAAACCCCGTTACGCGTTCACCAATCCCGACTTCGCGTGACATTCCTCACGCGCGTAAGCAACTTCGGTGCCCGCGTGGCCCTTCCCACCGCGCAACCAGTTTACGCGCCCACAGCGCCGAACCTCCGCCCTCTTCGCGCAACCGCTGCGCACCAAGCGCGCCCCCAACGCAATTCCTTCGTCCAAGGCGCTTGGCACCGCGCACGGTCGAGGACCCCAAATGCTCGACCCGTAAACACCGCGCCGCAATGGAGGCGGCGACGTAAACACCGCCCCCCCAAAAATCTCCGACCGCGTTCCTCTGCCCATCCGGCGCCTTTGCGGTTCTCCGAAAAACCTACCCGGTCACAGGACCTCACCGAGGCCCCGCCCCCGACATCACCGCCGCCGCGACGCTCGACGCCGGCTCGAGCGTGTACGGGTACGGCGGCGTGAAGGCCGTGCCGCGCGTTCCCTGCGCGCCGGTCGTGTTGGTGTACTGGTTGCCGCGCGCAGTGACGATGGCCGTGCCCTGATCCTCGCCCATCTCGTGGGGCGTATCGACGCCCTGGAAATGGTTGTTCTCGATGAGAACGTTCGAGTGGTAGCCGGCGCGGATGCAATAGTTGTTGCCGCTCGACGAGTAGTAGTTGTTGAAGACGTGCACGTCGCCGAAG